>JAAWLS010000017.1 GCA_022798035.1 Lachnospiraceae bacterium
GTGATATGTACCGCCTAACTGTTCAAATAGTGATTTTGCCATCTTGTAAATCCTCCGTATGAATTGAATTTACCTACAATCCAATCATTCTGGCTGATTGCAAAGTGTTTTAGTTTTAACTTCCTTATGGAAGCTTACCCATTACCAATTATTTGGTATTGAATTCCGAAATAACCAAACCTTACGTCGTATCTGGAGATGATAGATTTGAGAGGGCTGATGAACAGCTGAAAAGCAGAATGATAATTTTTCAGCCGCTGATGTATTCCGTATATTGAGTTCAGTGAGGCAAGAGGGACTTTGGGCGACACGGTACAGATAAGACGATGAGAAAGAGACGTCTGCACCACTCATGCAAAAAGTGAATGGTACAGACAGCCTCTTTCTTACATTATCCGGAAATTTGCCACAAGTTACGCTGTTTTCCAACGTTTAAGTGTAGGAAAAAATTCTTTCATTATGCTGTAGGCTTTCTCTTCTGTCATATCGGAGTCAGCGGCGGTCATGTGCGGGACGCAGAATTCAATCATTTCATCCATTGTGCAGTCTCTTGTGAAAGCGCCCTTTTCAAAACAATATTTACAGTAATCTTCATTTTTGCTTCCATCCGCATTGTTTCCATACATTTCATCGGTATCGCCCATTGGCATACCACAGCTTTGACAATATTTTTCGTTCATGTTCAATCCTCCTAAAAGCAGCGTTTATTTTGTTACAACGAAATAGTAACACACAAATACTGACACCTTATGTCAAGGTTTCTTCTCTTTGCAGAATATCTTCTTTTTGCAGGCTTTCTCCTCTTCATCTTGCCTTTTTTGAAAGTAATCTGTTATGATATAAAAGATAAAAATTGACAGATGGAGGTGCATAAAATGAGTGAGATGAAGGAAAAAATGCATACAGGAGATTTGTATCTTCCAGGTGATGAGGAAATTGTGAAAGAGCAGGCGGTTTATCAGGATAAATTATGTGAGTACAATCTGACCTGTGTGGATGACACTCACATTTATGTGGGTGATTACACGATGATAGGACCCAACGTGACCATTGCGACTGCCGGACATCCGATTCTGCCGGAGCTTCGTGAGAAATTGTACCAGTATAATATGCCGGTTCATATCGGCAGAAACTGCTGGATTGGCGCGGGGCAGTGATTATGCCTGGAGTTACCATCGGAGACAATACGGTAATCGGCGCGGGAAGCGTGGTGACAAAGGATATTCCAGCGGATGTTGTGGCCGTTGGAAATCCCTGCAGGGTGATGCGTGAAATCAATGAGCATGACAGGGAATACTATTTCAAAGACAAAAAAATAGAATACCCCGTTTCAGGCGGTGCAGTGTGACGCAGTTTCAGTTTAAAAGGTTTCCTTTAGAGACAGGTTATTGCTGATTTAGGAGAATAAAATGAAACAAAAAAAGCGGCTGAAATATTTCAGATATTGGATATGCTGGGCGCTGACAGGCATTTTTGCGCTGGCAGGCTGTTCACAGGAAAGCGGCGGGGAGAAAATACGGGGGATGGGGGAGTACTTGCAGGAATCTGCCGCAGAAAAGAATTATTTTCTGCAGAAGGGAAAAAATGTAATAGAAAAGCTGTTCCAGCAGCAGGAAATAACAGAGGCGGACTGGGCGGAATATTTTGACGGATTAAACGGCGCGGCAGTTGTGTATAACGCTTCCAACAGACAGTACACGGTCTACCAGGAGGAATTGGCGTCATCCCGGCATTCCCCTTGTTCTACCTTCAAAATCATTTCTTCCTTAATTGCACTGGAAAAAGGAATCGTAAAACCTGGACAGTCCCTTCGTTCCTGGAGTGGTGAAACATTTTGGAATGAGAGCTGGAACCAAGATATGGATTTTGACTGGGCATTCCGCAATTCCTGTGTCTGGTATTTTCGAGAGGTCATAGACGAGATAGGGCAGGAAATCATGCAGGAGGAGCTGGACCGCCTTTCCTATGGCAATGGCGATATCTCCGACTGGGCAGGAGAGGAGAACCAGAATAATAACAACCGGGCTTTAACGGGGTTTTGGATTGAATCCTCTTTGGAAATATCTCCAAGAGAACAGACGGAAGTGATGGAGCGTATTTTCGGCAAAAATTCCCTCTATTCAGAAGAGACACAAAAGGAACTGAAACAAGTGATGCTGGTGAGTGGACAAAAGACAGAGGGGATTTCCATCTATGGTAAAACAGGAATGGGCAAAGTAAACGGCATTACAGTGGACGCATGGTTTACAGGATTTGCAGAGAGCGGGGGAGAAAATATTTATTTCTGCGTCTACCTGGGAAGAACAGACGGCAGGGATGTCACCAGCGCAGAAGCCAGGGAAATTGCAGTTCAAATCGTAACAGATTACTGTGAGAAGAAATGATGCCCTGCCTGCGGGGCGGTTTTGCATGTCTGGTGTATCATTTAGAAAAGGCAGGGAAAAAATGGACAAAAAAGTGTATGAATTTCAGGCAGAGATAGAAGCGGTTCCTGACAAAGGAGGCGCATATATACGGTTTCCCTACGATATCCGGGAAGAATTTGGCAGAGGAAGAGTCAAAGTTCAGGTGACGTTTGACGGGGAGCCTTACTGCGGAAGCATTGTGAATATGGGGATAAAAAATGACGACGGTTCCATCTGCTATATCATTGGAATCCGCAAAGACATCCGAAACAAGATAGGAAAGCAGCCGGGTGACACGGTTTCTGTCACGGTGGAGGCAGTCTGAAAAAGCCAGGAGGGATGAGATTGAGAATAGAACACGTTGCGATGTACGTGGAAAATCTGGAGAATATGAGAGATTTTTTTGTGAGATATTTTGGAGCAGTCTCCAATGAAGGCTATCACAACAAAAGCACAGATTTTCGCTCTTATTTTCTGACGTTTGAAGATGGGGCCAGGCTGGAAATCATGAACAGGCCTGACATGCAGAGAAGGGAAAAACCTTTGGCAGCAACAGGATATATTCATGTGGCCTTCAGTACAGGAAGCAGAGAAAAAGTGGATGAGATGACAGAGAGATTAAAGAAAGACGGATTTACCGTTATCAGCGGGCCCCGCACAACAGGAGACGGATATTACGAGAGCTGTGTGATTGACTTGGAAGGGAATCAGATAGAGATTACCGTGTAAAGAGGGGATTTTACTGAAACCAGCTAGGAAGTCCTGGGAATAATCTGTGTGATAAAAGCCATACTAAATCAGAAAAGATATAGTAGGGAGGTAAACATGGACAAGCAGATTAATCCAAGAAAAGCGGCGGTGATTGGCTGTGGATTTGTCGGTTCTGCCATCGCTTTTACGTTGATGCAGAGCCGGCTTTTCTCTGAAATCGTGCTGCTGGACGCTGATTTTGACAAAGCAGACGGAGAGGCCATGGATATTGCCCATGGCGTTCCCTTTGCAGGACAGATGAAAGTCTATGCGGGAGGTTACGAACACATGGCAGATGCAGCTGTCATTATTCTGACGGCAGGAGCAAATCAGAAACCGAACGAGACAAGGCTGGATTTGGTGCACAAAAATACTGCGATATTGAAAAACATTATACCAGAGATTGTAAAGTGTGATTTTAAAGGTATTCTGCTGATTGTGTCAAATCCTGTGGATATCCTCACCTATGCTGCTGTAAAGCTGAGTGGATTTTCAGAGAACCGGGTCATTGGTTCCGGAACTGTGCTGGATACGGCCAGGCTGAAATATGCCCTCAGCGAATACCTGGCAGTGGACAGCCGCAGTATCCATTCTTTTATCATCGGAGAACACGGAGACAGTGAGATTGCTGCCTGGAGCAGTACCAATGTGTCCGGCATTCCGCTGGATGATTTCTGTGAGATGCGGGGACATTTTAATCATGCAGAGGCGATGAGACAGATTGCGGAAAATGTAAAGAACAGTGCATATGAGATTATCGCTAAAAAGCATGCCACCTATTACGGAATAGCCATGGCTGTCCGGCGCATCTGTGAGTGCATTGTGAGAGATGAGAAATCCATTCTGCCGATTTCTTCCATTCAGCATGGAAATTATGGAATCCATGAGATTGCTCTCAGTATGCCGGCAATTGTAGGCGTAAATGGAGTGGAAACTCATGTGCCCATTTCGCTGAATGCAGAAGAGACAAAATCTCTGCTTTATTCGGCAGAGACCCTTGAAAATATGATACAAGAACTTGACCTATAGAATTTAGATATCAAAGACAGATGTATTACAATGATAAAAGAGACTGCCGTATGATTCAATTCTCGTTTCATACGGCAGTCCCTTTTGGGTGCACAGGCACCCAGAGAAAATATGCCAGCTTCTCTGGGTGCCTAGCGGGTGAGCAGGGGAGTATTCCCTGTTCAGTTGTAAGGATTATATTTGGAGATTACGGGAAGCAGCAGCTTCCTGTAATCAGGAGACTACATTAGTTTGCGGAACAAGTCTTTTAAGTCCTCTACGTTGGTGTCTTTTGGATTGCCAGGAGCGCAGGCATCTGCAAAAGCAGATTCAGCTAGGAAATCCAAATCGGACTCTTTTAAAGCCTCTAATTTAGATGGAATGCCGACATCCTCAGAGAGTTTGCGGACTGCGTCGACGGCTGCTTTCCGGTATTCTTCCACGGACATGGAGTCCACATTTGCAACACCCATTGCCCGTGCGATTTCACGGTATTTTTCACCGGTGCATTCCTGATTGTATTCCATAACGATTGGAAGCATCATTGCGCAGGCAACACCGTGAGGAGTATCATAGACAGCTCCTAATGTGTGTGCCATGGAATGTGCGATGCCAAGACCTACGTTGGAGAATCCCATACCTGCAATGTACTGTCCCAAAGCCATTCCTTCCCGTCCTTCTTTGGTATTGTCCACAGCGCCCTGGAGAGATTTGGAGATAATCTCAATGGCTTTTAAGTGGAACATGTCGGTCATTTCCCAAGCGCCTTTTGTGGTATAACCTTCAATGGCATGGGTCAGAGCGTCCATTCCGGTGGAAGCAGTCAGCCCTTTGGGCATGGAAGCCATCATATCCGGGTCAACAATAGCGATAATCGGCATGTCGTGAGGGTCAACGCAGACAAATTTGCGTTTGCGCTCCACGTCAGTGATTACATAGTTGATGGTTACCTCTGCAGCGGTACCTGCAGTTGTGGGAACCGCAATGATTGGCACGCAGGGTTTCTTGGTAGGAGCAACGCCTTCTAAGCTGCGCACATCCTCAAACTCCGGATTGGCGATGATGATGCCAATTGCTTTTGCGGTGTCCATAGAAGAGCCGCCGCCGATTGCCACAATATAATCTGCCTTGGAAGCCTTAAATGCAGATACGCCGTTCTGTACATTCTCGATGGTGGGGTTAGCTTTGATATCAGAGTAGATTTCGTAAGCAAGACCGGCCTCATCTAAAATATCGGTAACTTTGGATGTAACTTTGAACTCAATCAAATCTGGGTCAGAGCATACGAATGCTTTCTGAAAACCGTGTGCTTTTGCCTCATTTGCAATTTCAGCAATAGCGCCTGCTCCGTGATAAGATGTCTCGTTCAGCATAATTCTGTTCACCATGGTAAAAATCCTCCTTTATGTTCGTTTTTGTAGCTTCATTGTAACAAGCAGAAAGTGGAAAAGAAAGTTACAAAACAAAGGAAGTGTAACCTGAAATAGTCCTTGTTTCCGACGGGCCCGTTCTGATATCTGCAAAGGCATTTTGACGAATGAGCTGTAATCAAATTATATGCTAAATTCTTGGAATAATTTTTCCAGCTTGGCGGGCATAGATTCTACCAGAAGACGTGCCATTGTCTCTGTGGATGTTTTCATACCGTTTAACACCCATTTGACCGTCATATCAATGGAGCCCTGACAGTAGAGCTCTAAGGGAAAGAGAAATTCTTCCTTCATTTTCTCACCGGTCTTTTTCTCAATTAATTTGATATAAAAAGAATAAATTTCTTTAAAATCATGCTGCTTCAGAGAATTTTGGTCGTCGGAGCGGAAAGCAGCGCTGAAAAAAACTTGCTCTTTTTTGATAAAGTCGAATTTTTTAATCAGGCCTTCATAGACCGTCTCTCCATTCCCCATGCGTACAAAAGATTCTCGCAGAAGTTTATCAAAATACCAGTTAATCAAATCGTATTTATCCAGGAAGTTGCGGTAGAAAGTTTGGCGGGTCAAATTGCAGCCTTCCACAATCTGCCGGACTGTGATATCGTCTACCGGGGTCAGTTCCATGCATTTTTTCATGGATTCAGCCAGACGGTATTTTGTGT
Source organism: Lachnospiraceae bacterium (assembly GCA_022798035.1). Lineage (GTDB taxonomy): Bacteria > Bacillota > Clostridia > Lachnospirales > Lachnospiraceae > Petralouisia. Next base: position 6,256 of record JAAWLS010000017.1, read on the forward strand.
TTTCACTTTTTGCAGCTTTATGTTCTAAATCTTTTTTCAAGATGATGTCCCTCCTCTTAACAGATTACGGCAGAATAATAAATTTCTTTTGCTGCGTTTATTTTAACATTATCTTGGCTGAAAGCACAAGGACCCTGTTATTGTGAAAAAACAGCAGGAATTTGTGGGGATGATGTATTGCACTATAACACAAAAGTTGATAAAATAATACTATATGGAAATTAGAACAGAAGAGGAGGAAAGGGAAAATGTCATTTGAAACAGAAGAAAAACAATTTCAGTACAGCGGCCAGGAACAGAGAACTATTAAAATGAACACTTTCATTTCGGCAGGTTATTTTGTCCTGTACATTGAAATGATTGCATATTTAGTCCTTTTAATTGCGAAGGGGCATATTGATAAGACGGAAGCTTTTGTTAAGATAGCGGTTATTGCGGCGGCTATCCTTTTAAATGTGATTTTTTACCGGAAGAATCCTTCCTGGAAACAGTTCAAAATGGTTTTAGTCTGGGAATACAGTGTGATTTATCTGATGTTGATGTTCAATACCAGCAGTGAATTTTTAACAATCACTCTTTTGGGAATTCTTGCAACATTTATCGCTTATTTTGATACCAAAACACTGCTGACTGTTGCAGCAATATTTTGCTGTGATTACGGAATAGGTGCTTTTATTCGTTGTAAAATACATTTGATAGAAGCAGATATCGGATTATTGTGTATGGGAATTATGTTTATTATGTCTGTTTACACGATTGTGCGTGTGGGGATGATTACAAAACTTTTTAACGACCATGCTTTTGGCTCTATTGGAGCTCAAAGAGAGAAACAGGATTCCATGTTAGAGCATATTCTTGGAATTTCCAAGACAGTTCGAAGTGAGACAGAGAAGAGTACAAAGATGGTGGACGGGCTGGTGGAATCCACCAAAACAGTTTCTCACAGTATGAAAGAAATTGCAGACGCCACAAATCTCACGGCGGAAAACATATGCGAGCAGAACAATATGACCCAGAACATTCAGGAAGCCATTGATGAGACGGCGAAACATTCTCAAAATGCGGTGGACGCAGCAATGGATTCCGAGCGTGATTTGAAGGGCAGCATTCAGGTGGTAAAAGAGCTTCAGACCCAGGCGGAGCGGATTACAAAAACCAACGAGAAAGTTACGGATTCCATGACCGGCCTGCAGAACAGAACCAAGTCGGTGGCAGAGATTACGGAAATTATCTTCAATATCTCCAGTCAGACAAATTTGCTGGCATTAAATGCCTCCATTGAGAGCGCCAGAGCAGGAGAGGCAGGAAAAGGATTTGCCGTTGTGGCAGACCAGATTCGGGAACTCTCAGAACAGACTCGCGCATCTACAGAAGAGATTACAAAGATTATACAGGAGTTAAATGAGAATGCAGAGGAAGTTGTGGCAATTATCGGAGAATCTGTGAAGGCGGCCGACAGTCAGAGCGGAATGATTCTGGATGCAGCCAAGAGTTTTGAGAAAATGGGCAGAAACATAGAAGGATTGATTGAAGATATTCAGGAAATCAATACCAGAATTGACGGTCTGGCAGATTCCAACAATCATATTGTGGAAAATATTTCTCATCTCTCTGCAGCCACCCAGCAGGTAACAGCCAGTGCAGAACAGGCGAATGAGCTGAGTGAGAAGAATCTGGAGCTTGCCAAGAGCACAAAAGAGGCCATAGAAATGATTGAGACTACGACAGGAGATTTAGACCAATACTTTTAGATATGATTTCAGCCTTTGCAGCGAGACGGGATATCTGCAGCAAACGGTAGAAACAGCCCAGAGCAAGTCCGTGAGTCTCAGATAAAATGATACCGGCATGCAAAAGTGGAACGGTTTTGAAGTTCACATTTTGCACGCCGGTATTTGCTGTTTTGCAATCCATCTGCAGGCAGGGGTGTAAGGGGTTCCTTCTTATTTCATGGGAAGGTGAAATTTTATTCTGTTTTGTATCTTTCGATGGGGAAAGATTTCGCCTTCTCCCGTCGTGAGGTTGTAGAGAACCGACCACTGCAGCTTGTCTGTCTCTCCATCAAAAACGCCTACGTCGGCCAGCAGCGAAACGGCCTGTTCCCCATCCAGGAAGCCTTGATTGGATTCTATAGTATCTTTTACTTTGTCATAACGTTCAAATTCTGTATAGCCTTCTCCAATGTTTCGTCCTTGATAGGCGATAAAATTAGATGCAACCTGATAGTCTGTATCCGTTTCAACCACCTGAAGTTCCTGTTCTAAATATTCAACAATAACAGAATGGCCGCTGGCGTCGGCAATCAGGTAATGGCATTCGATATCCCCGGAAAAATAGATGTTGTACTGTCTCAGCAATTCCACTGCTTCTTCTACGGTAGCGGCTTTGTCAAGGACAAGGCGGATTGCGGTGGTGGTATTTAAAGTTACCTTGGATGCATCATAGGGTGCCTGTGCCTTTGGCACTGCAAGCAGTGCAATTGCGAGGCCTTTTTCGTTCATTCCGTCAAAGGGAAGGAAGGGAGCGGCCAGAGTTAGAAAGCGGCGGGAAAACAATCCGTCAGGCAGATAATCTTGCGAGTATCCGGCAAAAGCGAGGTTGACTGTGGAAACAGAGGCATAGCCTTGCTTTGGTGCAGTGTAAACCTGCAGGGAGGGGGCATATAAAAAGTCAAAATTTCTTCCAAATAAGATATCTCCCTTTTCATTTTTTACTGCAAAAGCAGTGCATCCGTCTCCTGTGACGCCCAAATCTATCGGCAGTCCTTTCAAGAGGCGCTTTGTCACAAAAGCTTCGATGTCGGCGTCGCTGGAAGCGCCTGTCTCAAGAAATTCATCAAAACCATAATCCCCATAATAGGTCATCTGATACATACCGTAGTCATCCACTTTTTTCAGCGATATGAGAGAACGCAGTTCATTCCAAAACAGAACCAGCATTATCCCCAGAAAAATCAACAGGACTGCGCCTGCACCTATGAAAATAAGACGAATCTTTTTTTTGTTTTTTGGCGTCACGTTTATCTCCTCCCAATTTTGCATATACTTATCTTTTACCATTATAACATAGATTTTGTTTTCGTTGAAAAATAAAATTTTCTGTGATATTCTGATAAAATAAACGATAGGGGAAATGAAAAAGAAGACCCTTCTGTAAATGAATCATACTAAAATTTAAGATAAAAAGGAGCAGTCAGATATGAAATTTATTTCTTGGAATGTAAATGGCCTGAGGGCTTGTGTACAAAAAGGATTTTTGGATGTTTTGAAGGAGCTGGACGCAGATTTTTTCTGCATTCAGGAGACGAAACTGCAGGAGGGGCAGATTTCCCTGGATTTGCCGGAGGGGTATGAGAGCTATTGGAACTACGCCCAGAAAAAGGGATATTCCGGAACGGCAGTTTTTACAAAACAGAAACCTCTGTCTGTGAGCTATGGAATCGGTATCGAGCAGCACGATATGGAAGGACGGGTCATTACCCTGGAATATGAGAATTTTTATCTTGTGACCTGCTATACGCCTAACTCTCAGAGCGAACTGGCCAGGCTGTCTTACCGGATGGAGTGGGAGGAAGATTTCCTAGGGTATCTGGATGGATTGAAAGAGAAGAAATCTGTAATTCTCTGCGGAGATTTGAATGTGGCCCACCAGGAAATTGATTTGAAAAATCCTAAGACAAACCGGAAAAATGCAGGATTTACCGATGAGGAGAGGGAGAAATTTTCTGTGCTGTTAAGCCACGGGTATCTGGACACCTTCCGTTATTTCTACCCTGAGCTGGAGCAGGTGTATTCCTGGTGGTCTTACCGTTTTAAAGCCAGGGAGAAGAATGCGGGATGGCGGATTGATTATTTTGTGGTGTCCGAAGATTTGAAGGACAGGCTGAAAGACGCGAAAATTCACACGGAGGTGTTCGGTTCCGACCACTGTCCGGTGGAGCTGGAGGCGGAGTTGTAGGCGGGAGCAGGTGAAAGATGAACAGGAGAATATATCAAAATTATAATGAGAATGCTGACATCATATTTCATAATGGGGATGCTGTGAAATTTATAAAAAAGATGCCAGCAGAATTGGTAAAATTAATTATTACATCTCCTCCCTATAATATTGGAAAGGCGTATGAAGAAAAAGATTCCATAGATAACTATTTAAAGAAGCAGGAAAAAGTGATAGATGAACTTACCAGAATTTTATGTGATGACGGAAGTATTTGCTGGCAGGTGGGAAATTATGTAGAAAGCGGAGAAGTATATCCATTAGATATATTTTTTTATAAATTATTCAAAGAGAGAGGATATAAGCTCAGAAATAGAATTATCTGGAGGTTTGGACATGGACTGCATGCTTCCAATAGATTTTCCGGCAGATATGAGACATTATTATGGTTTACGAAATCAGATGATTATACATTTCATTTAGATGATGTCAGAATCCCATCGAAATATCCTGGAAAAAGATATTATAAAGGACCGAAGAAGGGACAATTGTCCTGTAATCCCAAAGGGAAAAATCCAGAGGATGTCTGGGAATTCATGCAGAAAGAATGGGATGTATCAATTTGGGATATTCCGAATGTAAAGTCAAATCATCCGGAAAAAACAATTCATCCATGTCAATTTCCGATAGAATTGGTTGAGCGGTGTGTACTGGCTTTCACAGACGAAAAGGATATTGTGTATGACCCATATGCGGGCGTCGGTTCTTCTATCATAGGAGCTGTCAAAAATAACAGAAGAGCTTTTGGCTCAGAGAAAGAAAAACAATATGTTGAGATTGGGAAAGAGCGTATTGAGACATTCCTTCGGGGTGAATTGAAAACCAGGACAATTGGTACTGAGATTTATGTGCCGAGTAAAACGAATAAATTGGCGCAGATACCGCCGGAATGGAAAGGATACAAAAATAGTGAAAATAGCTGAGATTTATTCACATTTGAATGGTTTGGAGTATTTGCAGATTCATTTACCAGAATTATGGGAAGAAATACAAGAAGTGATAGAATTTGTGGACGCAGAAGCATGTAAGACAAAAAAATCAAAAGAGAAAAAGAAAGTGGGAAAACTGCTTTACAGCCCAATTGAAATGAACAAAAAATTCAAAGAATTATTGGAGAATAAAAATTGGAAAGAGAGCAGAACACAATATTATGTTACGGCAAATGCTAAGATGGCGAGAGAAACGTTATGGCAGGAACCGGCAAAACAAAAGGAAATCATTGAAGCCAGCGGCTCAGAAGCTCTCTATACTTATAACCAGACAGATTTGGTGAAAGAGAGAGTGGCAGTGGAAGTACAATTTGGAAAATATTTTTCTGTTGCCTATGACCTTTTTGTCAAACATATGGCTTTTTATGTCGGAGATAAAATTGATTTGGGAATTGAAATCCTGCCTATGAAGGTGTTGGCAAGTGAAATGTCTTCCGGAGTCCCCTATTATGAAGGGGAATTGTACAATATCATCAGACAGGGAAGAAATACACCGGCGGTACCCCTTATAATAATAGGGATATCGCAATAAAAGATACAGATTAAAGTGTGAAAGATACCAACGGAGGCCGCCATGAACAAAGGAGAAATCAGATTCCGCAAAATAATCGTACACATTCTGGATTCCACACTGGGAATCCCAGCGCTCTCAGATTCCATTCTGGATTTCGGTTCAGATTTCGGAGACTTTCTGCGGGAACATATTTATCGTCTGATGACGGGAGACGACAAGAAGACCTGTGAATTTCACAAAGAGGAATCCCTTGTGTACCAGCAGTTGCAGAGGATGATGGAGACAGAGATAGGCGATGAAGTTTTTGTGGAGGTCAGCCAGAACATTGCTTCTCATCTCTATGAAATTATGAATAAGAACATTGACATTCCTCCGGCAGATTTTGTGGAAGCGCTTTTTGAAACTGACACGGGAAAATATTTGGCATTGCTGAAAATGAATTACAAAACTTCTTATACCCATCAAACCCAGTCCGGGGCTTTGGGGAACGTAAATGAGATTATTAAATTCCGGGCTGTTCTTCCCTCAGAGAGCCAGAAGTTGTCAGAGGCGGCCATTGTGAACCTTTCAGATTTTTCTGTTTTTGTGACAGAGAAAAAGTATGAGATAAACGGAGAGAAAACCAATTATTTTTCCAAATTGTTTTTGAACTGCAGTGGAGCTCTGTCTCCGAAAACCCAGCTTACCATTGTCACCCGTGCCATTGATGCGGTTCAGAAAAAATATTTTCATGAAGGAGAACAATTCGAGGTACAGATGGAGGCAAAACAGGTGATTCACAATCAGCTGGCAGAAAACGGGATTGTAGACGTGCCCTTTGTGCTGGATGAAGTGTTCAAAGAAAAGGACGAATTTAAAGAAGAAGTCAACGAAAAATTGGAAAAATACAAGATGGGGACGGACATTCAAATTGAGCCCCAGGCAGAAAGCACAGCCCGAAAATTTGCCAAGCAGCATCTTGCCACCGACACAGGTGTGGAAATCAAAATTCCCATGGAGCAGTATCAGGACGGAGAGCACATTGAATTTATCACGAATCCTGACGGAAGTCTTTCTATTCTGATAAAAAATGTGGGGCATATCACCGCAAAATAATTTCCGAAAAGGGCCTTCTCAAAAATGGTCAATGGAGATAATATACCCTAAGGAGGCTTTTATGAATGAAAAATTTTATGCTCTGTCCAAAGAGAAGCAGCAAAGAATTGTCAACGCAGGATTTCGAGTATTTGCAGAGAATTCTTATAAAAAAAGTTCTATGCAGGAAATTGCCGATGAGGCCGGAATCAGCAAGTCCCTGCTCTTTCACTATTTTTACAACAAGAAAGAATTCTACTTGTTTCTGTGGGACAGAGCCTGTGATATTACCATGAAATATCTTATGGGGCATAAATGCTATGAGTCCACAGATTTGTTTGAGATGATGGAACGGGGAATGCAGGCAAAAATTCAGATGATACACAAATACCCGGCTATGACGGCTTTTGTCATAAAAGCTTTCTATGAAAAAGACACGCAGGTTTATTTGGAAATACAGGAAAGTTATCAGAGGCATTTTGCCATAAAAGCGAAAGATGCTTTGGCGCAGGTGAATCCAGATGATTTTATCCCTGGATTAGATTTTGACATGATGCACCGGGAAATGTATCTGGCGTCAGAAGGATATCTGTGGGAAATCTTTCAGCGGGGAGACACACTGGATGTTGAAAAATTGGAAAAAGATTTTTCAGAAATGATGGATTTTTGGAAAAGCATTTATCTGCGGAAGAAACCATAAACTTGTGAAAAGCATTTATCTGTGGAAGAAACCATAAACTTATGAAAAACATTTATCTGCGGAAGGAGGCGGGAAAATGGATGCAGTTCGGACAGATTTTTTGACAAAATATTATGGGAAAGCGAGAGGAATTGTGGACGTCAGCCTGTGTGTTCCTGAAGGAGATTTTTTCGGATTTATCGGGCCAAACGGGGCTGGGAAAAGTACCACAATTCGCATATTGTTAGGGCTGATTTCACCCACTCAGGGAACAGCAGAAATTTTTGGAAAAAATATACAGGGGCAGAGGGAAGAAATTCTCTCCCGTGTAGGATATATGCCTTCGGAGGCGGCTTTTTACCGTGGGATGAAGGTAAAAGAGGTGATTCAGTACTCTGCCAGACTCAGAGGCAGGGACTGCAGGAAAGAGGCCCGGGAACTCTGTGAACGGCTGGATTTAGATATAGAAAAGAAAATCAGTGAATTGTCCCTTGGGAACCGCAAGAAAGTCTCCGTGGTCTGCGCACTCCAGCACAGACCGGAACTTTGTGTGCTGGACGAGCCCACCAGCGGCCTGGACCCGCTGATTCAGCGGGAGTTTTATGCTATTTTAGAAGAGCGGAACAAAGAGGGAACTACGATTTTTCTTTCCTCCCACATTCTCTCAGAAGTACAGCGGTACTGCAGACATGCGGCGGTGATTCGGGATGGAAAAATTCTGGTTTCTGACAGTATTGAAAATCTGGGACAGGCCCATGCCAAGAGAGTGACGCTGAGAGGCGTTATAGAGCCGCCTGCGCTTGAGGGAATCAAGGATGTGAAGAAAAATGAGGAGGGAATCAGTTTCTTGTACGGCGGCAGAGTGGATGTGCTTTTGCAGACCCTTGCGGCGCTTCCTCTGGCGGATGTGAATATTGGAGAACCGGACTTAGAGGAAATTTTCCTTCATTATTACAGGGAGGAGCAGTGATATGATAATTTTGAGGCACGAATTGAGACAGGGCAGATGTGCACTGGCGTTATGGACAGGAATTATCGCATTTATGCTTGGCATCTGTGTTTTGATTTATCCGGAAATGGAAAGCCAGATGAGCGAAGTCAGCGGAATGTTTGCCGATATGGGCGGATTCTCCGCAGCATTTGGCATGGATAGAATTAATTTCGGAGAGTTTATGGGCTATTTCGGCGTGGAGTGTGGAAATATATTGGGCCTGGGAGGCAGTTTTTTTGCGGCTTTGCTGGGGATTTCAGCTCTGGCAAAAGAGGAGAAAGAGCAGACGGCAGAATTTTTGCTGAGCCATCCAGTCAGCCGAAAAGAGGTCGTAATGGAGAAATTTTTGGGAGTGATTTTTCAGATTGTGCTGCTGAATGCGGCTGTATTCTGCGTTACCGTGCTGGCTGCATGGATGGTAGGAGAATCTTTGGATTACAAAATACTTGTCCTTTTGTTTTTGGCATATTTTCTTCTGCAGGTGGAGACGGCGGCTCTTTGCTTTGGCGTTTCTGCTTTTATCAGCAGAGGAAGCCTGGGAATTGGCTTGGGCCTGGCAGCTTTGTTTTATTTTTTAAATATTATCGCAAATCTAACAGAAAAAGCAAAATTTTTGAAATACATCACACCTTTTGGGTATGCGGAAGGGGCGGACATCATTGCAGACGGCGGCATAGATGGAAGATATTTAGCCGTTGGTATGGTATTTGCGGCGGCTGGAGCGGCTGCGGCATTTTATAAATATGTGAGAAAAGATATTGCCTAAAATATTATCAAAAAAATAATAAAAAACTCTTGACTTTTTTCTGCATAGTGTATATACTACGTATTGTGAGTTTCACGCAGGAGTGGCGGAATTGGCAGACGCGCAGGCTTCAGGTGCCTGTGGTAGCAATATCGTGTGGGTTCAAGTCCCATC
>JAAWLS010000018.1 GCA_022798035.1 Lachnospiraceae bacterium
CAGAAATACGGCTGCAATATGCAGTTCGGCGGAGACGACCAGTGGAGCAACATGTTGGGAGGAACCGAATTGATTCGCCGGAAACTGGGAAAAGACGCTTACGCCATGACTATCACTCTGCTCTTAAATTCTGAGGGCAAGAAAATGGGTAAGACCCAGTCCGGCGCTGTATGGCTTGACCCAAATAAAACTTCTCCTTTTGACTTTTATCAGTACTGGCGAAACGTGGCAGACGCCGACGTTTTAAAATGCATCCGTATGCTGACCTTCCTTCCTCTGGAAGAAATTGACAAAATGGACGCCTGGGAAGGAGCGCAGTTAAATCAAGCCAAGGAAATTCTTGCTTTTGAGCTGACGAAAATGGTTCATGGCGAACAAGAGGCACAGAAAGCACAGGAAGCCGCAAGGGCCCTGTTTTCCAGTGGAAACGCCGCAGACATGCCTACTGTCACCCTAAGTGAGGAAGATTTTACAGACGGCGCCATTGACATTTTAGCTCTTTTGGTTAAATCTTCTCTGGCCTCCTCCCGCTCAGAAGCACGCCGGGCCGTGGAGCAGGGCGGCGTCTCTGTGGACGGTGAGAAAGTAAGCGACATTAAAACTACCTATGAACCGGATGCTTTTTCAGAGGGAATGGTTCTGAAGAAGGGAAAGAAGAATTTCCGGAAGATAGTAAAATAAATCAATAAATTCAAAATTTTTAATTTACAAACATATGTTCCTATGCTATGATATATGCATAGGAACATATGTTTACACCATTTAATAAAGGATATCAAAGGGGAAACAAATGAAAACAGATAAATTCAGAGACCCAATTCATGGATTTATCCAAAAATACGGCCCTGACTACAACATTACTCCTAAACTAATTTGCGATATTTATATGGGCAGGGAGGCCGGCCCTAATTCCGAATATACTTTTTTAAAGAGTTTCATGGACAGCGAATTAGATTGTGATAAAATGGACTATCTGCTTCGAGATTCTTATTATTGCGGTGTAAAATATGGAATGTATGACGTAGAACGACTCATTTCTTCTTTTACCATATGTTATACAAATGATATTCCCAGACTTGCAATCAAAACCGGAGGTATACAAGTTTTTGAGGAATTTGTTCTTGCCCGATATTTTATGTTCATCCAAGTGTACTTCCATCGGACCCGACGATACTTTGATATTATGCTGGGAAAGGCATTGAAAGAAATATTACCTGGCGGTACCTATCCGAAAAATGTGAAAGAATATTTAACATGTGATGACTGTTACATCATACAGCTTTTGAAGGCAAATGCCTCACGTTCAGGTCCTTGCCGCTGCCTCGTGGAGCGATATGTTTATCCAAGAGTATCCCATACGAAAGCACACCCTTTAGAATCTGATATTCGGGAATTTAATCGAAACTTCAAAGAATTAAAAAGAGAAATCGGCGAAGAATATCTGATTATTGATAAATCTGCCGATAAAGTCCCCCATAAGATTCCAAAAAGAACAGAAATCGAAAATGAAAAAGCCATTATCATATATGACAAAGCTATCGAGCGCAAAACCACCATTTCTGAAGAATCAGAAATCATAAGAAACCTCACCAAAAAGATAAATATTATGCGCATCTATTGTCATCCTTTAAAAGCAGAAACTGCTATTAATTTCATAAAATCATACAACGAATAGGGGAATAAAAATGAATAATACAAAAAAATACGCATTTCTTTTTCAAATGTTATGCCATAATTATGACGGCGCTGATGTTTTGGGAAAAAAAGCCTCTCAAAAAATATTTTATTTTTTTGAACGAAAGGGAATTCTTTTGAATTTGAGATAGGTATACATTACTACGGTCCTTACAGCGCCAAACTAGACGATACAATGTATGAACTTGAGAGTGAGGGATATCTTTCCATTGATACCAGCAAATCCACACATGCTATCCGTCTTGGCTCCGTAAATGTTTCTGATACACTCTTATCCAAAAATGAATTAGAAATTGCCTCTGACGTCCTAGAACATTTTGCTCATAAGTCTCCCATGGACTTAGAAGCACTTGCAACTATGGATTATATTGCCAATTTTATTTCCCCACAAAATGCAGGAGACAAATCTATTATTCATGAATTCAAATCTATAAAAGGCACAAAATTCAACGAAAAGACTATCACTCATACCCTGATGGAATTAAAAGATTTGGGCCTGGTCCGCTCAAAATAGTCCCCAGAAATTTAAACTGATTCACCTGCAGCCAAATGCTGAGGTGAATCAGTTCCAATCCAAATGCCCACAGCCGCGGCATTTGCCAAATATCTATGCAGCTTTTCCTTATTGCCTGCTGGAATAAAATCTCCTCTATTTCTGCAGAAACAGCACTCCAAACGCCCCAGAGCCGCAATTACAGGAAATCGTTGCAGAAGCCTTGTTTAATATTACCTTTTTCCAGGGCACACGCCGCTCAATCTCTTTTTTCAAAAACTGCTGAAATTCATAAGAACATCCCGCTGTAATCAAAAACACAATATCCGGAACAATCTCTTTCTTCCGCTTCAGCGCCCAGCGAAGATATGCTTTGGCAAACCGCCTCTGACTGCCCACGCAGATACCAACTGGTTTCATATGGCTTCCTGATAATTTCAGAATGGGATGGAGAGAGAACACACTGCAAATCGTGGCAATTTTTTTATTTATCTTTCCATTCCGGTAAAGGCATTCTGTGGAATCTACAATAAAACTTGTAGATATTTTATCCCGCATCCCCGCCAGTTCTTCCAGAATAATCCCACAGTGGGCACCTCTTCTGCCCATATCTGCCGCCGTCAGCACCATGATTCCCATTCCTCCAGACAAGTGACCTGAGTTCACCACATAGATTCCCTCCATCTCCCGGGCAGCTTCACTGGCCGCTTGGAACGCCTCGCTTACATATCTGGCCATACAGATATGGATAATCGGACCTCTCTCTTTTTTTCTGAGACTTTCAAAAAATTCTCTGTATTCCTCCACAGGAGCACAGCTGCTGTAGGCTTCCTTTCCATCTTTTTCAATATATTCTATCAAATCATCCGAAGTCATCTCTTTCGTATCTTGAAACCTGGCTTCTTCTGTCTTAACATAATAATGCATCACTGGTATTTGATAACGCTCTTTTAGCTCTTTCGTCAAATCACATACACAGTCCGTAGAAACCAGCACTCTGTCATCTGCCATCACAGTCCGCCTTTCTTTTCTTTACTGTTGCTCAGCCATGTCATTTATCTATTTTATGTGCCGTGGCAAAACGGTCATTCTCCATCCAGGTGCTCAATCAATTCTTTGGGCAGCCACCGTCTCAAAGTCCGCTCCATCGCACTCATTTCAATGGGCTTCATCACAAAATCCTGAAATCCTTCTTCTAAAAACATTTCCCTTGCACCGCTGACTGCATTGGCCGTCAGCGCTACAACCGGAATCTTCTTAAAATACTCCCCTTCCATCTGGCGAATGGCATGAAGCGTTTCCACTCCGTCCATTCCAGGCATCATGTGGTCCATAAAAATCAAATGATAATCCTGGTTTTTTACCATACTGACAGCCTGATTCCCATTCTCCGCTGTCATAATCGTCATATGATAAGGTTTTAAAAGCCCGATAGCCACTTTTAAGTTCATGGCATTGTCATCCACCACGAGAATTTTGGCCTTTGAAGCCGTAAATCGTTTCCCGCTTGTCTCCTTTTTCCCAGGATTAAAGGAGAGACGTTCTCCATTGATTACATTTCCGACAGAAAGCACATAGAATGGTTTGTACAAATTTCTCATATGTTCTGTCACTGCAACGTGGTCTTTTCTGTCCTGCACGAGAGTAACAGGCATTTTCTCCGCCAGAGCGTCAAAATATGTTCTGTCCTGCAGGTATTCCTCCCTCGCCAGAAACAAATGTGTATAAGCTTCTGGAGAAGCCAGCTCCTGCTGCACTTTTTCCAAAGAATCACAGACACAGTAAGGAATCCCAAAGTTATCTCCAATATGCTCTATAATCTCATAGTAGCTCTCCGGCACAAAGGGATGCGCATACTCCGGGAAACGGATATAACACAAAAGCCGCAGATTTTTCCGTTTTTCTACATTTATAATAGGTACCTCCGACTCCACTTTCTGAGGAATCACCACCGTAAATTCCGTTCCTTTCCCATATTCGCTTTCCACATGAAGCACGCCGCCCATTTTTTTTACAAGCTGTTTCGAGATGGCAAGCCCCAGCCCGGTTCCCTCTATCGCTCTGTTCTTCTTTGTGTCCACCTGGCTGAAACTGTTAAAAATTTTATCAAGATTTTTCCGTTTAATTCCAATTCCGCTGTCTTTAATGGTAAAAATCAGATTTACGCCGTAACCCTCTCTTCGGGCAGAAATGCGGAACAATACGCCGCCTTTCTGAGTAAATTTAATGGCATTTGTCAAAAGATTGATAATTACCTGGCGAATGCGGATTTCATCACCGTACAATTTTTCCGGAATGTTGGAGTCACAATCTACCATAAGTTCAATAGGCTTGTCTTCTTTTCGCGCCATGGCCATGTTGAGCACATCATTCATCATGGAGGCAACCTGATACGGCTCGCAGACCAAATCCATTTTTCCGGACTCTATCTTGGAAAAATCCAGTAAATCATTGATAATTCCCATCAGATTTCTTCCAGACAGATATATATTGTTGCAGTTATCCCGCACATCCTCCGACAAATCTTTCTCGTTCAGTACCAGCTCGCACATGCCCATAATGGCATTCATGGGCGTACGGATTTCGTGGCTCATATTTGCCAGAAAATCACTTTTGGCCTGGTTGGCCTCTTCCGCTTTCTCCAAAAGCTCTTTCTGCTGATGTTTATAACACCAAATGCGGTACTGAATCACCATGCACATAATCGTCTCTGTAAAATATACAATGGGAAAACGGGTCAGATATGTAGAAGTGTAAGGAAAGCCAAGACGATGAAGCGGCGTCCACATGTAGAGAATTGTCACTGCTCCCAGGCATACGCTGAACATACCTCCATAGTACAAGCTGAGAAAATACATGCTTGTAGGAGGAACCAGAAACATCCATAAGATGCTGAACCCCTGCTCTCCTCCAGTCGCCATAAAATACAGCAGCATCACACTCAACGCCCCTGCAATATTTAGAATTACGAATCTGACGTTTTTCCGGATGCGGAACACTATTCGGTTGACTGCCATCCAGATTCCGATTCCGCCTGTGATTATGGCCATAGTCCATGAACACACCACCAGATTCATAGCACACATGAGAAACCCTATCACTGTCAGACAGGTACAAAAATTTAAAAGCGTGCCGTCATCCAGTTCCCAGGCCTCCTTTTTCAACATCTGTAACAGATTTTTCTGCTTGCTGATACTTTCCATGAACTCTTCCTCTCTCCCAACTCTTTCACAAGCACACGCAGATTTTATGCTTTATATCTCTCTTATCAATTCCTTCAGTTCCCCTTCCAGCTCAAAAAAAGCATCCAACAGTACCGGCTCAAAATTCTTCCCTCTTTCTTTCTCCATAATCTCAAAAGCCTCTTCCAGCGTCATCCCCTTTTTGTACTGACGTTCCGATACCAGTGCGTCAAACACATCTGCAATTGCCAGAATTCTGGCAGAAAGGGGAATCTCTTCTTCTTTCAGGTTCCTGGGATAGCCTCCGCCGCCCCATTTCTCATGATGATAGGAAGCCATATCACTGGCAATCTCCACAAACTCCTTGTCTACAATACGGTTCATGTTTTCCTGTATTAATCTCCCGCCCTCCTCGGCATGAAGCTGTATCAAATCATATTCCTCTTTTGTCAAAGCCCCCGGTTTCTGCAGAATCCTGTCTGGAACGGTAATTTTTCCAATATCATGAAGAGGAGAAGCTTTCTCCAGATAATTTACATAAACCGGCGTCAGCACTTCCGCATAAATACCTTTTTCCTGCATTTTCTGTACCAAAAGATTGACGTATGTGCTGGTTCTCTTGACATGTTCTCCTGTGGTTCCATCCCGGCTCTCTATCAAATTCGCCATTGTGATAATGATATCCCGCTGAAGCTGGGTGATACGCTGAAGCTGTTTTTCTACCATACGCTCCAAATTCTTCCGGTAATCTTCAAGCTCTAACGTTCTGCGTACTCTCTGGAGCATAATCGCAGGCACAAAGGGTTTGCCGATATAGTCCACGGCTCCCATCTGAAAGCAAGTCTCCTCCGTCTTTTCTGAACGGTCCGCTGTCAAAAATATAACCGGAATCTTCCGCCATACCTCGTTTGCCTGAATACGGCGCATCACTTCAAATCCATCCATTTCCGGCATCTGAATGTCCAAAAGAATTAAATCCGGTTCATGTTTTTCCAGATATTGAAAAGCCAGTTCCCCGGAATTGACTGCCGCAATGCGATACTCCTCTGCTAAAAGTTTCTGTGCAACTACAAGATTCATTTTATCATCGTCCACTACCAAAATTATTTGCTTCATCGTATGCACTCCTGTTCCTCTATCCACTCCAGAAGATATTTCTCCGCCTGCTCGTACTCAAACTCATTTACAAAGGCTTGTACCTGCCTCGGCATTTCCACAGGCTCCATCTCTAACAGTTTTTCCGCCTGCTCCAGCGCTTCGCTCATCTCATAATTTCTCACATATTCCAAGAGTGTGCGGCATTCTCCCAGATAATCTTCTGAAAACTTTCTGCCCCCGGCTGACTTCAAAGAATTTCTCTGGGCATCCTTGCTTTCTTCTTCCCAGGTTTTCAGCATTTTCTCTGCTTCTCTCAGAACACATTGGTACGTCTGGAAAAATTCCTCTTGCCCCTTCATCACATCTTCTCTGTGATTCTCCTTTGCGGCCAGTTCCTGCTGTTTTGCCTTTTCTGACAGGAAAACTGCCCCAATTGTCATGGAGGTGCTTTTAATGGCATGAACCGCAATTCCATAATTTTTCCAGTCTTCCCTATCCAGTAAATCCGGTATCTCCTGACAATATTTTTTTCCTTGCTGGCAATAAGCCTGCAGGACTTCCCGATACATTTTTTCATCTTCTCCGCAGTAGGCCATCCCTACTTTTTGTTCTATCCATTCTTTTTTCTCCGGTGTTTCCTGCCTGTTCTCTGTCACGGCAAAGCTCCGCTCCACAATCTCCTGCGGGATTTCTACCGTAAACAGCGAGCCTTTCCCTTCCAGACTCCATACCTTTATGCGGCCCTGCATTTTCTCCACCAACTGTTTTACCATATGCAGGTCCAGCCCTGTTCTTTCTCCCTCCTGCGTATGTTCCTCTCTCCACTTTGAAGTGATGTCAAAAATATCTGTCAGCTTTTCTTTTTCCATTCCGCTTCCAGTGTCTGCCACAGACAGCTGCAGAACAAATTCTCCTCTGTCGCTCTGCCTGCCTTGAACGCTGAAAGTAATGGCTCCTTCCTGCGTATATTTTACGCTGTTGGAAAAGAGGCTGATTAGAATTTTACGAATCCGGGACTCATCTCCCTTTAAAATCTCCGGAAGGCTGTCTCCTATATTCAGTCTGATTTCTAAATTCTTTTCCTGCGCCCTTCCTTTTAAGAGGTGAACGGCATCTTCCACGAAGTCATTTAAAACATATTCATCCAGGACAAGCTCCAGATTTCCCACATCCATACTGGAAAAATCCATCATATCTGACGTGAGCCCCTTCAACATTTTTCCAGCGCTTTGAATATTGCGGGCATATTCTCCCATAAGCGTCCCCCGGCTCTCTTTCAGAATTCTTTCATTCGCCTTAATCACCGTATCAATGGCGCTCTGCATCTCCCGGGACATATTCAGCAAGAATTTGCCTTTTAATTCATTGGCAAAAATCGCCTTCTGCTTCTCTCCCTCCAGCAAAAAAACACGCTGCCCTGTCTCAACGATGGAAAGCATCAGATGAAACAGCGAACCACCGCAGAGTATAATGCCATTCAGCGTAAATTTCTGCTGATAAGCCAGCACTATCTCCAAAATTCCTCCAACAGAAACTCCCAGAAATCCAATGGCGGACAGCCTGTACTCCCTGATATTTCCTCTGTAAGTATCCATGCCCATGGTAATCCACACAATCAGTATGGCAAAGACAATAATCGCCATGGTATACATGGAGGTTTCTGAAAAGTCCTTCCAGTTTATCAGCTGCAGAGCCGTACACACCACCAGATTCAAGGCAACCGCAATCCCGGCCGCCAGATAGCATTTCTGATAGCGGTGCTTCTGTACACTGTTAAAATAGATGAGAAACGGCATTGGCATCAGCATAATGGAAAAAAATGCCATCCCGGAAGCCACCGAAACGTTAGGAAGCAAAAACTGACGCAGCCTGGAAGCCATCATCATACAGACGGTCGAGAGAAAAATTCCCCATGCCAGATAATCCAATTGAATCATTTTGCTGTAATAATGGCGCAGAATCACGCTGAATACAATTGTGATGATGCACAGAATTCCCGTAAAAGCTGCAAATCCCAGCTCTATTCCATGTTTGCTCAACAGCTCCAGGAAAATCCCTGTTCTATCTCCCAGATAAATCGTATCCATTCTGCCGTTGTAGGCGGAATCGCTGATTGTCACAATCTGAATTCTCTTCCCGGCATCTTCCTGTTTTAATTCCTGAAAAATGTAGGCTCCCGCACTGTTCTTTCCAAAAAGTCTCGTATGCTCTGTGGTATATTTTTGACGCAGTTCCCCATCTATGTAAATTTCCATATCCTGGCGGGAACTCTGCAGGCACATCCACATCTTATCCTCCAGGTTCTCCGGCAGTGACGTCTCAATGCATACGGAATCCAAACTGTCTGTCTCACAAATACCAGGTACTTCGACGGAAACATAACTTCCATCCGGCATTTTTTGCTTCCACTCTGCCTCAAATACTTTACACGCTCCGGCATTTATTTTATTTTCCTCCGGAAGGAACAATTCCCCCAGCACAAAATACAAAAGCATACCTAACAGCAGCAGCCCAAACATCCACTGCAGACTGCGCACCAAATTCCTATTGTTTTTCACAATCATTCCCCCAAGAATACCAACAGTTTATCCCACACCGTTTTGGAAAACATTTTCACTACTTCCCGCCGCAAAGCGGCCGACTTTGCCCATGTATTGGTGTTCCCTCAGCCGGAATGAGCCGTATACACATGATTTCCCCGATTCACTCCGTTTTGCTGAACTGTTACGTTTTAATAGATACATTTTAACAAATCCATTAACAAAAAGAAACCGCTGTCAAAATATTTCCTGCATAATATTTCACAACGGTCTCCCTTTATTCTCTATATCGGCCAGAGTGCAGCGCACTTTTTGGCACTCTAATCCTATATCTGATACCAGATAATTTCATTTTCTTTTAATTTTAAGGAAAAATTCTCTCCATTTCCTTTGTATACAATAGTCTCTTGTGGCTCGTAAGTATTGTTGACTACACAGAATTTTTCATTTTCCGGATAGGCATGAACCTCCACATTATAGTTGCTGCTGAACCATCTCTCAAGGTCATCCTCTCCATGGGAACTCCAGAGGATGGAGCGGTACAAAAGACGGCTGTTTTCAAAACTATAAGGCAGTCCGCTGATATACACTGCACGCCCCTTTCCAAACTCATTGACTGCAAGCTGAACTTCTCGTTCCTGCTCTACCAGAACCTTGGCGCCTTCCAGCGCATAAATATTTTTCTGCCCTTCCCCGAAGTCAATCTCTCCTTGACGGTCCTCCAGAATAAAGTGGCTGTGGCTCTCCCAGTTGTATTTGTCATAGCCTAACGTAAAGCCTGTTTCCTTTTCCACGCCAAATACGTTTGCCAGCTGGAAAAACCGTCCGTTCGCCTGATGTCCGCTGGGCTCTCCCACACCGATAATGCCGCCGCCTTCATACACAAACTTCTTGACTGCGGCTATCACAGATTCCTCACACCACCATTCTCCACCGGTATGAGCTGTATCTGCATCTCCTACATTAATCAGCACATCAATGTCATTCAGCACTCTGGCATCTCTCTTAATATCCTCAAAGCTGATAAATGTTACATCAAAGGGAGCTCCGGACAAAGCCTCAATAATTCCAGCGTACGAATAATTCTGTTTTTGATACAGAGCATGGTGCACCATGTGGCAGCCCCAGGCGCGCATTTTACCCCAGCAGTTTAACACGGCCACTTTTTTCACACAGTAGGGCACACATCCTTTGACGTTCTCATAGAGTACCCGGAATTCCTGGCACACGCTTTCCACATATGTCACAAATTCCGGAAAATCCAGCGCAAGTTTCAGGTAGCCGCCGTAACCAATCCGGTCAATAGGCTTTCTCAGAATGGCCCTTCTGGCTGTCACCCAGTTAATTTTTGCCTCCTTTACAGGGTCTCCTCCCTCACAGAATGTATCTGGAAAGAAATAGGGAAGCAGCCGTCCCTCTGTGTATGACACCCCTTCAATATCGCTGATAAGCCGCAGAGTGGAGCCGTTTCCCACGCTGCCCACCACAGCGTCCAGGCCAATAGATGCAAATTCTTCCATAAAAGGCTCGGTGCCAATCCAGTGGTCTCCCAGAAACATCATGGCCTCTTTGCCGCACTCATGGGTAATATCCACCATCTCTTTTGCAATTCTTGCCACTTCTCTCCGCTGAAACGCCTGGAAATCTGAAAATTCTTTGGAAGGAATGCGGTACTGTCCGTTATAATATCCCTGGTCTATGATATACTCCGGACGGAATGGATAGCCGGCTTCCTTCTCAAACTCTTCTAAAATATAGGGGCTTACAGAGGCAGAATATCCATACCAGTCCACATATTTTTCCCTTGCCAGTTCATCAAAAATTAACGTAAACTGATGAAAAAACGTAGTGAACCTCAGCACGTTCACATAGGGATGCTCTGCCATAAATTTTCTCAAACGTTCCATTGTGTACGCATGAGTTTTGGGCTGGCGTACGTCAAAAGTAATCTGATGCTCCACATCCTGCCACTCGTTAGTCACTGCGTTGTACATGTGCACTGGGTCCCAGATAATATAGGCCAGAAAACTCACCGTATAATCATGGAAAGGAATCGTCTGTATCTTTACCTCTCCCTTTTCTTCCTCATAGCTCCACTGGCTGACAGGAACCACCTGCCCTGTCGTTCTGTCTATCACTTCCCACCAGCGTGTAATATCGTCTCTGCTGTTGGGCTTTAGCATATCCGGATAAAGGCCTTTCATCAGGTGAATGCTCAGACTGTCCTCCACCGCCGTATAGAAAGGCGTCATAACATACATCTGCTGCACTTCTTCCGGATGAGCTTTGGCCCAGTCATTATCTTTTCTCGTGGTATAATAAGTGGAATAGATTTTCGCATCCACATCCTGCAGTTCTTTGGGAAAATCTGTTCCGTCACAGTCCCGGACTGCATCTGCCCCCCATTGTTTCATCAATTCCAGTGTCTGAGGAATCACATCCAAATCCGTGGGAATTGTAACTCTGCCTTTTTCTGTACTCATGCACTTTCTCCTTTATTTCAAATTATCCTAAAATTTCCTGGTAAATCTCATAATCTTCTTCCTGAAATACGTTGAATATTACCCGTTCTATCTGTGTAGCACCAACAAGAAATTCCTGTACTGTTTTTACTGCAATCTCTGCTGCCCTTCTATGGGGAAAATGAAATTCTCCCGTAGAGATACAGCAAAACGCCACACTTTTTAACTTATTTTCCTCTGCCAGTTTCAGACAAGCCCTGTAGCAGTCTGCCAGCTGTTCACAGTGGGTTTCTTTCAGAGGTCCTGATACAATCGGCCCTACCGTATGGATGATATACCTGCAGGGCAGATTATAAGACGGTGTAATCTTAGCCCCTCCGGCAGGTTCTTCATGTCCCTGTTTCACCATAATATCGTCACAGGCTAAGCGAAGCTGAATTCCGCTTGCACTGTGGATGGCATTGTCGATACAGGAGTGGCATGGCACAAAACATCCTCTGAGAGAACTGTTGGCCGCATTCACAATAGCGTCTGTTTTTAAGAGCGTGATATCTCCTTTCCAAAGTACGAGACGGCTGTCTGCCGCAGAGGGCGTCAAAGTCTCTCCATCTACAATCCCCTTCTCTTTCACTTCTTCCTGCAGATATTCGTCCTGAATTTTTAAAAATGCATCCTGAATAGGCTTGGGTTCACGAATATTCATAAGCGTTCTCAAAAGCCGTTTCCGCTTTCCCAAATCCTCCGGTATTTTCATTCCCCTGTATGGGGATGACTCTGACAGCAATTCCTCAATCAAAAATACTAGTTTTTCATTATGCGTCATATATTATCCTTCCTATGGCAAATCCAGTTTTCCTTTCACTGTTTTAAAATCAGATTTTTTCAATCTGGCCCCTGACTTTTCCTCAAAGTGGAAAATTTCCTCTATCCGTTCCTCAATCTCTTTGGGCAGGGCACCTTGCTGCATCAGCACGCCAAGCTGTTCCACCAGTTCGTCTGGCAGCTGTCCTAACTCTACTTCCCCCGTTTTCAGCGCATCTCCCAGGGTGTCCAGCATTTCTCTCAGCTCTTCCTCTTCTGTCATGGAAAAATGCCTGAAAAATTCATATTCCACTTCACTCAGAACTGGCAGTTCCTGTTCCATGCTGAGCTTTATCTTCAATTTATCGCAAAAAATTTTTACAAATGCATAGGTACGTGCATCTCGCACCCGTATCTCCATGGGGCAGAATTCTTCCCGCAGAAAAGATTCAATCATCAGATTTAAAAGTTCTTCTGAATTCTCCTCATAGTGTATCACTGGAGAAATCGGCAGCATATATTTGCTCTCCGTCTCCGCCACCAGCAATACCAGTGGAAATACCGGCGCCTCATTTCGTTTATTCTGCACCGGCTCCGGAAACTGAACAATTCCGCATTCCCAAATTCCCACTCTCTTTATTTTTTTCAGATTTGCAATTCCTATCTCATTGCATGTCTTTGGCTGAGGCCAGGAAACCGGCTTCACTTCCGGCAGTTCCGCTTTGCCCAAATGATATGTTTCTCCCTGACGTTCTAATAGGGGAATTTCTCTGGTATTATCACCGACTGCCAGAAGGTTCAACTCCTCTGGCTTCCGCTCCTCCAGAAGGCCGGCCATTGCGATGGCTGCCTTTAGAGCTTCGCAGAGTTCTTCCTGCTCCCGCTCCTCCTCAATATGCCAGGGATAGTAACCCGGCTGGTACCGCACAAATTGAGGATAAGCATTTTTCCCGGCAATTCTGATACCATGGGAACGGGCATATTCTTTTACCCCTGCCTTTTCCTCTTCTGACAATTCATCCTTCCCTAAAAATACACACTGCAGACAATTCTGCTGCAGAAACTGTTCCTGAAACGTAAAAGGATTCATGGCGGCCCAATCCGCCTTTGCCATCCTGCGAAAACTGTTTAATCCTTCCTCCCCTATATAGAGTCCAAGAGCGCAGTGGCCTCCTGCCATTCCCATAACGCTGATATATCCAATTCTGTCTTCCGGCAGCCTTACGGCGAACATTTCCGTATCGCTCAGTTTCTTCCATAACTTTGTCCTTTTATATTCAAATGCAAGTGTATACAATTTGTCTGAAATCACATTTCACCGCCTTATCTCAATTTTATAAAAACTGTTCTCCATATCCGTAGTGCTCTACCACATAGTCGATATCCTTATCTCCTCTTCCGCTGAGGCACACCAGAATGGAACCCTGCTCCATCTCTTTCGCTTTTTTCATGGCATAAGCTACTGCATGGGAACTCTCAATGGCAGGGATAATTCCCTCATAACGTGACAGTTTGAAAAATGCCTCCATTGCTTCCTCATCTCCAATTGCCTCATACTGAATTCTTCCGATGTCGCGCAAAAATGCATGTTCCGGTCCCACAGAAGGGTAGTCCAGGCCGCTGGCAATAGAGTACACCGGAGCAGGCTCTCCCTCTGCGTCTTTCAGCATAATGCTCTCAAATCCATGCATTACCCCTTTTTCTCCATATTTCATAGATGCAGCGTGGTCTCCTAATTTCTCACCGCGTCCCAAAGGTTCCACACCCACAATATCGACCGGGTCATTCAAAAACGGAATAAACATTCCAGCTGAATTACTGCCTCCGCCCACACAAGCGCACACCACATCCGGGTCAATCCCTGTCATTTCGCGGAACTGGTCTCTGGCTTCATATCCCACTACCGATTGAAAGTCCCGCACCATCAGCGGAAATGGATGAGGTCCTACCACAGAACCGATACAGTAAATAGAGTCTTTATAATTTCTGGCATAAGAATCAAAGGCAGAATCTACTGCTTCTTTCAATGTCTTTAACCCGTGTGTCACCGGAACCACTTTGGCTCCCAGAATCTTCATGCGGGTAACATTGGGAGCCTGTTTAGCAATGTCAACCTCGCCCATGTGAATCTCGCACTCCAAGCCAAAATAAGCTGCCGCCGTAGCCAGAGCAACTCCGTGCTGTCCGGCTCCTGTCTCTGCTATCAGACGTTTCTTTCCCATAAATTTAGCCAAAAGACCTTCTCCCATGCAGTGATTCAGCTTGTGGGCTCCTGTGTGATTCAAATCCTCTCTTTTCAGGTAAATCTGGCAGTTTCCAATCTGCCTGGAGAGACGTTCACAGTGGTATACCGGCGTAGGTCTGCCCTGAAATTCTTTGCGGATTCTCCGCAGTTCATTGATAAACTGTGAAGAGTGGCAGATAGTTTGATATGCCTCTGTGATTTCCTCAAATGCCGGCACCAGCTTCTCCGGGAGATAGGCCCCGCCATACGCTCCAAAGCGGCCTTCTTTGTCAGGATAATTCCTTAAATATGTTCTGTAGTCCATAATGTTCTCCTTTTACTGTGATGTATAATATATTAAATAATTGCAGGGCAATTTGTAAATTCTTTTTCAAAAATCCCCTGTACTTTTTATCTTGTAATGTTAAAAGCCAAAAAGGACCTGTTGCCATGGCAGCAGAGTCAGATTGCACAAGATTGTATCTGGAAAACTAGTTTTCCAAGTGCTATCTGTATGCAATCATCACTTGTCACAAATTTAACAGGTGATTTTGGCCTCGATAGATGACATAATTTTCGTAAATCCACGTTAAAATGCCTTTTCCTCCGGATTCCCAAACGAGAACAAAGTGGGCAAGCCCACATCAACTCCCCTACCCCTCAATCTTGAGGGGATTGCACACTTTGACGCGCCGAGCACAATTGCGAAGCAATATTTT
>JAAWLS010000019.1 GCA_022798035.1 Lachnospiraceae bacterium
TATGTGTGTGTAGCTCAGCTGGATAGAGCACTTGGCTACGGACCAAGGTGTCGGGGGTTCGAATCCTCTCACGCACGTAGAAGCATCCCACGGAGCAGTTCGTGGGATGTTTTTTTGTCTTATAGGAAATTCCTTCGGATTTCCTATTAAGACAAAAATAATATGCGCACTCGCACAAGAGGAAAGTATTGCTTCGCAATTGTGCTCGGCGCGTCAAAGTGTGCAATCCCCTGCGAGGGAGCTGATTAACTCTACTTCTTATCAATCTGAGGCAGCTCCACAATTCTGGTACAGATTCTCTCAGCCAACGCCATATTGTGGGTAATGGCTATCATGCCCATACTGCGCCTCTTTGTCTCCTCTAAAATCACCTGCCAAATCTGCGCCTGGGTAATCACATCCAGCATCGTGCTGATTTCATCACAAATCAAAAATTCCGTCTCAGGCCCCAGCACACGCGCAATGCAAAAACGCTGCAGTTCTCCTCCGGACAATTCAATGGGCCACCGCTTCATCCAAGCTTTTTCAATTCCCATTCTTTTCAACAAATCTTCCTGGGGATTCCAGCACTCTCTCAGAATTTTTTCCATTTTCCATCTGGGATTTACCGCCCGCTCCGGATGCTGCCCAATCATCTGCACCGGACAATAGCCTGTCCGCGGCAAAGGTTTCCCCTGCCAGAGCACCTCTCCCGTTTTTGGCGCCTCATATCCGGCCAAGATTCTGGCAAGCGTACTCTTTCCATATCCGGAAGGACCCACCAGGGCCACCCGCTCTCCCTCTTTTATCTCCAAATTTACATTGTTCAAAATCCAGGGCAGATTTTTCTGATAACGAAAACTGATATTTTTTGCTTCCAGTATCGTTTTCGCCTCCTGCGTTTTTTTGCCATTTTCCTGTCCTTTCTTTTCACTTTGCATGTCTGCACCTCACCTGCCCGCCCCGCAGAGAACGCATCTCCACGTTTCCATTACATATTTCCGTGCGCTCCCGGCACCGCTCTGCAAACAGGCATCCGGAGGGAAGCGCCCCCGCATAAGGCTGAAATCCTTCTATCGGCTGAAACTCATTTTGGGGCAGGGCCCGCAGAAATGCCTTGCTGTAAGGATGGCGAAGGTTCTCACCGTTTCCGGCAAAATCTTCCACCGGAGCAATCTCCAGCACACTCCCGGCATAAAAAACTGCAACGTTATCTGCCGCCTGCAGCGCTAAGTCAATGTCATGGGTAATCAGAAGCACGGCGCATCCCTTGTCTGCCAGCTCCCTGAAATTCTGGAGCGTCTCCTCAGCCAGCTCTTTCTGCAGGCCCGGCGTAGGTTCATCTGCCACAATCAATTTCGCCGGATTCATCATCGCTCCAGAGATAAGCACTCTGCGGGCCATACCTCCGGACAGCTGATATGGGTACATTTCCGCCGTAGATTCCTCCAGATGGTATCTGGCAAAAACCTCCCTCATCCTCTCCTGCCTCTGCTTTTTCTCCTGCTTCTTTCCTATCCCTGCCACTTGTCTGCCTACTTTCATCAGAGGGTCTAAATATTCCACGGACTGGGGAATAAAAGCAATCTCCTGCCCGCGAAGTTTCCTCTGCAAATCTGCATCCAATGTGCTGCCGCAAAATTCCATTTTTCCTTCCACTCTGGCATTTCCCGGCAGAATTCCAAGAATGGCATGGGCCAGCAGACTCTTTCCGGAACCGCTTGCGCCGGCCACCGCCACAATCTCACCTGCTTTTATTGTGAGAGAAAGATTGTGCACCATCTCTATTTCCTGTTTCCGCATTCCCCTGCCGTACATCTCAAAAGAAATGCTTAAATCCTCTACTTTAAGTACCGGCGGCCTTTTTTCTGTCTCCATTCTCTGTCTCCTTTTCATTTCTGCCCCTCGTTTCTCTCGGCGGCTATTCATTTCCGCTGTTGGGGTTCATAAGGCGTTTCAGATTTTCTCCCGCCACATCAAAAAGCGCCACTGCCAGCAGCAGCATAAGGCCCGGGAACACTGCCATCCACCATTTTCCGGTGGTAATGTGTTTCATGGACTCCGACAGAATCACGCCGATTGCCGGAACCTCCGCCGGAAATCCGAACCCCAGAAATGTGACAGCCGCCTCGTGCATAATGGCATGGGGAAACAGCAGAATCACTCCAATGAGATACACAGGAATCACTTGGGGTATCATATGTTCTCTGGCCGCCTGAAACCATGTTTTTCCCATGCGGTAGGAAGCCTGCACATACTGTTCTGAGCGTATTTGAAGCACCTCCGCCCGCACCAGCCTGGTTAATTCTGGCCAATGGGTGAGGGCCACCGCTGTCATAACGCCTTTTCCCCCTTTTCCCATCATAAAAGAAATCAGAATCAGCAGAATCAAATGGGGAATTCCCATACACAAATCCACGCACCAATTTACAAACCTGTCCACTACACCGCCTCTGACGGCTGCAGTCACTCCAAAAACCAGCGCAATCAGAGAACTGACGATAGAAGCCAGAATACCGATGACAATGCTGTTGGACAATCCTTTCACACTGCGGAAAAACATGTCTCTTCCCATATCATCTGTTCCAAAGGGATGGGCAAAGCAGGGCGGCACAAACCTAGCACTGTAATCTATGCCGTAACGCTCCGGAGCAGTCAAAAGACCCATTACCAGAGCTGTCGTCAGATAAACCGTCGCAGCGCCGATAAAAAAGAGAGTTTTTCTTCTGCGGTTCCAAAAGCCGCCTTTCTTTTTACTCATGAGAATTTCCCTCCCTGATTCTTGGGTCTATCACGCCGTACAAAATATTTGCAATGAGATTTCCCGCAAATACAAAGACAGCGCTGAAAACAGCAATTCCTAAAAGCAGCGGCACATCGCCGCCCAGCCCTGCGGCTGTGAGCGCACTTCCGATTCCTGGATAGGAAAATACAGATTCAGCCAACGCAATTCCTCCGAATAATTCACTGAAAGAGGCAAACTGCACTGTAACTGCAGGAATTGCAATATTTTTGATTCCGTGTCTTTTTACAATCTGCCAAATGCTCTCTCCCCTTGCTTTTGCATATAAGATAAACTCACTGTTCAAAATTTCCAGCAGTTTCTGCCTTGTGTACAGGGTAATTTTTCCAATGCCCAAAATGCTCAGGGTGATAGATGGCAGAATCAGATGATGAATCCGCTCTCCCAATGTCACTTCCGAAGCCAGCTTTCCCATAGGCGCCGCCAGTCCGATGGGGAACCACCCCAGATTTACCGCAAAAATACTAAGCATCAAAAGTCCCACCCAAAAGGTAGGTGCAGATTGAAAGATCAAACAAATCATCTTTATGGTTTTGTCTAATATACTGTCCCTGTAGACAGCCGCCGCAATTCCCAGAAAAAATCCAAGGATTCCGGAGCAGAGCCAGGCAGTCATCATCAGCGCCAGCGAGTAGCGGAAGCGTTCTCCTATTACCGTCAGCACCGGCTGTTTGTATACAATGGAATTTCCAAAATCTCCCCGCAGGGTATTGCCTGCCCAAGTAAAAAACCGCTCTAAAGGCGGCTCATTCAGCCCCCAGTATTCTGCAATCTCCTGTTTGGCCTCCTCTGAGATTGTAGAATTTGTTCCCACGTACGCTGTCAGCGGGTCAATGGGCGCTTTTTCCATCATCAAAAACGCTATGATACTTATAGCTGCCAAAAGCGTAATCATACGCAGTACTGTCATAAAAAATTTTTTCATTTTTCTTTTATCGTCCAATCTTTCATATTGCAGATGATGGGAATCCCATGTCCGTGGGGATGCGGTATCTGCGTATCAATGGAGATATCCAGTCTGTCACTGATAAAATAACAGTGCTCGATATTTACAAGATACAGATAGGGATAATCCTCTGCATAAATGCTCTGGGTTTCCTTCCAGGCCGCAACAGCATCTTTCTGATTATTGGCAGAAACAGCCTCCGCAATCAGGCTGTCCACCGCCTTATTCTGATATCCGCTGGGATTGCTGTATGCCTGATTCCCAAAATGCCCGGACTGAAACTGATTGTCGATTACCATAGGGCTGTACTGTCCAAATCCCCACACAACTCCCTGGCTGTATGATTTTGCCGTAATTTCATCCCAAGTCGTCTGTTTTACCTCTATGGCAATTCCCAGCTTTTTTGCATTTTCTGCCAGCGCCGCCGCCAGCATATAGCGGTCCTGCTCATCCGAAGGCGTATAAATTTCAAAGGCACATTCCATCCCGTCTTTTTCCCGAATTCCATCACCGTTTTCATCCTTCCAGCCGGAGGCCTCCAGCAGTTTCTGCGCCTCCTCTGTCTTAGAATCTTCATACTCTTTTGTGTTTCCCCAGATTAAATTGCTGGTCCACCCCTGGGCCGGCCGGCCTGCCCCCTGAAAGGCATTGTCTATGATTTCCTGACGGTTGATTCCAATAGACAGCGCTTTACGCACCGCCTTATCGGAAGTCACCGGATTTCCAACTGCAATTTCTTCTCCCCTGGCATTTGTAATTGTCCCCGGCTCTCTGCAGGGCAGGCTGATATTTCTCACGTCCATGGTTTCCAATTTTTCCATATGCATGCCGTCAATCGTCTCCGCTGCATAGGAAGGCTGCACCATCACTACATCCAGCTGTCCGGACTGAGCATTGGAAAATGCCGCTTCATTGTCCATATCCACAAAAGTGACGCGTTTGATTTCAGGCGCTCCCTCAAAATAATTCTCATTTGCCTCCACAATCAACTGCTGTTCAGCGTCATACTGAACCACTTTCCAGGCTCCTGTTCCGATTGGCATTTTATCAAAAGCAGCGCTGTCATACCCGTCTTTTGGCACAATTCCCAGTTGAGCTGTGATATCAAAAAAAGGTGAGAAAGGTTCTCTCAGCGTAAACTTCACTGTATATTTCCCTTCTGCCTCCACTTTTTCCACTTTGGACAAATCCACCTTTTCATTCTGTCCCTGATCCGCCATCACAGTTTCATACGTAAACACCACATCCTCTGCTGTAAAATCAACGCCGTTCTGAAACTGAATGCCCTCTTTTAACTTATAGGTATAAACCAGAGAGTCCTCTGAGATTTCCCAGCTCTCGGCCAAATCTCCCTCGTACTCTGACTGAGCGTTGATACGCACCAATCCGTTGTTGATAAATCCATATCCATAGGAAAATCCGCCTTTTACCGGGTCTAAAGAACCGTCCCAGAATCCGTGCCCCACATAACAGACAATGCTGTCTTTTCCTTTGGCGTCCTCCGCTGTCCTCTCTTTCTCTCCTTCCAGGGCCGCCTGATTCCCGCCGCTTTTTTTGGCACATCCTGCCATCATAACCCCCAGAATCACTAATGCCCACAAAAAGACCGTCCTTTTCTTTTTCATATTGTTTTCCTCTCTGTCTGTGACGTCGCAAGTTCCGATAACCTATCCTATCACAGAAAAAAGGGAGGCGGAAGCCTCCCAGGGGGATGTTGTCCCTCCATACCATTTTATTTGCAGCGTTTTCCCCTCATTAATCAGATTTAGACACCACAAGCACCCTCGGCAAAAACTATAAAAATTTCAAATTGCCACTCCATATTGCTCAAAAATCCAAGTTTGTCCGCTCTCAATCATTTTAACTAAATATTTTTTCTTCACTTCCTCTAAAAAATCATTGACCGCATCCGGATGATTTTTCAAAAACCATTTTATATGGTTTTCTATGTATTCTATTCTAATTTGAGAATCGTTCAAATCATTCGGGCACCTTTTCATTTTCTCATCTATACTGTCAAATCCTTCAAAAACTTCTTCCAAGCGTTCCTCTGTCATTTCAATATAATTTGGATTGATATCTATTCCGATTCCTCTCCTGTTTGTCTGCTGACAAACCCTAAGACAAGTTCCAGAACCTACAAATGGGTCGATAACCAAATCATTTTCCCTGCTTGAAGCCAGAATCATGCGCTCATACAGACCTTCCGGTTTTTGGGTCGGATGCTTTTTTCTGTTTCGATTACAATAATGCATATGAGAAAACTCCCATACGTTTCCCGGATTTGCTCCTCTCATATTATTCACAGAGCGGTAATATTTTTGCGGAACACGAATGGCATCTAAATCAAACAAAAATTTTCTGGGATTTTTCGTAAACATCAAAATGCCATCATGCCTGGGACTAAATCCTTTTGTTTTTCCAACTCCCTGCGTATAAAACCAGGTAATCCAACTGTTGAATGTCATTCCCAGCTCTTGTTCTAATATGGTATAAATATAAGAAATGTATTTCATTCCCATAAAAATATACATTGTTCCATCTGATTTCAAAACTCTCTGCGCCTCACGCATCCATATTCGGCTGAATTCAAGATATTCTTCAAACTCCAGCTTATCCTGGCTTATTTCATAATTTTTATTCAAATTATATGGCGGGTCCGTTACAATGAGATTGACACTACAGTCCTCCAGCTTTCGTAATTCCTCAACAATATCATTCGCTGTAGCTTTGACATCTATATTTCCAGTTACAATTTTATCATCTTTCTTAAATTGTAATATAATATCAGCCATTCCCAACCGTTCCTGGGCTTCCACATTTATAAGATAATACGGATTATCCATATCATCCCTTATTCCTGCAAATACTTCTCCTGCCCATGCTTCAATCATGGGTCCTGCAATTTTATTTATATTTTCTAATGGAAGCCCCATGCGGAGATTTGTGTTGAGAATGATTTTATTATCCCCGCAGTCTTTCTGTCTGTCTAAAATCTGTTTTATCTGCGCAGTTATGAACTTACTGTCTTCCTGATATGTTGATGATTCAACAGGTATCTTAAAGGCTCTGCTGTCTATTCTCACTCTCCCTCCATAAAATAAATTCTGGAAGCAAAATCCGGAAAATACCGCACTTCCTGGTTATATCCCGTTCCACCAAAAGCCTGCTTCAGCTTCACTCCGCTGTACATCAGCGTATCTCCATAGACATAACAGTCCTCCGTCTCTCCCTCCAGTTTCACAAACTTTGCCACCAGATTGTGAGCCAGGGAATCCTGCTTGATATGGACAGGAGACACCGAATTAACCAAGTCTCCAAATCCTTTTACGTTGTATTTCAGCGGACGGTTGTAGAAATGATATTTTATTTCCGCATCCAGGCCCTTAGCCTGGTAATAGCCATACGAGGTGTTAGGCGCTGTCAGTTTCTGCAGAATCAATCCTACCGCTTTCCTTTTGTCCTGGGACACACAGGTCCATTCCGTGATATTTCCATCGCTCATCATCAGACAGCTTCCAGAGGTCCCCTTATCTCCAAAAGTTCTGCCTCGGTAAAAGGAGCCTGTCTGCAGCACCTCTCTCCAGGTTTTGTAGAGAGCAATCTGAGTTTTTACCGCTTCCAGCTCTTCTTTTTTCATATCACAGAAATTGCACTCATAGCCGCAGATTCCAAAACAGGCCACATGAAAACGTGTCTCCAAAGGCGTTGTCCGCAATGTCTGATGATTGGGGCAGGCAGAGACGTGAGCTCCCACCGCCGACATAGGGTACCCATAACTGTACCCTGTCTGAATTTCGGCCCGGCAGACGGCGTCTGTGTCGTCGCTGGCCCAAATCTGCGGAAAATAACAGAGAATTCCCAAATCAAACCGGCTGCCTCCTGCACTGCATCCCTCGAACAGAATATCCGGAAACCGCTCCGTCAATATTTTCATACAGCGATACAATCCCGTCACATAGCGGTGAGCTGTCTCTCCCTGGCACTCTGCTTTCAGCCCGCCGGAATAATAGTCTGTAAACGTCCGGTTCATATCCCATTTTACATAGGAAATCTCCCCGGAAGAAAATACCCGGCTCATTTCCTCTATGATATAATCCTGTACCTCTTTCCTTGTCAAATCCAGAATCCGCTGATTCCGCCCTTCTGAATGAGGTTTTCCCGGAATCTGCAGCACCCACTCCGGATGACTCTCATACAGGCGGCTCTTCACATTCACCATCTCCGGCTCCACCCAGATTCCAAAGTCGAGGCCCAAAGCCTTTATTTTCCGGCTCAGCCCTTCTATGCCTCCAGGCAGTTTCTTCTCGTTGACCTGCCAGTCTCCCAAGGCCTGGGTGTCATCTTCACGAGTGCCGAACCAGCCGTCATCCATGACAAACAGCTCGATACCCACATCCCTTCCCGCCTTAGCCAGATTCAGCAGTTTCCGCTCATTGATATCAAAGTAAGCGGCCTCCCAGCTGTTCAGCAGAACAGGACGTACTTTGTGTTTCCAGGTTCCCCGCACAATATGTTCCCGCACAAACTGGTGCATATTCTGACTCATTCCATTCATTCCCTGATGAGAATAAGTCATCACTGCCTCCGGCGTTTCAAAATCTTCTCCCGGCTTCAGTACATAGCAAAAAGACTGGGGATTGATTCCTGTCACAATTCTGGTCTTTCCATATCCGCTGACCTCCACCGCTTCATAGTGGTTCCCGCTGTAAACTAAGTTAAATCCATAGCAGTCTCCGTAATCTTCTGAGATTCCCTCTCTGCTCAGCATCACAAACGGATTGGCCCGGTTCGAGGAGGTTCCGGTGTAAGATGCATTCACGTGTTTTCCCGCCAGCATTCTGGTGTCAGTCCGCTTCATTTCTCTGGCCCAAGCGCCGTGAAAGGCGGTGAATACATAGTCCGGCCTGTCAAAATCTATCTGCATACTCATCAGACGCAGCAGTTTTATATTCTCCCCGCTCTTATTGCGCAGACGCGCACTTCTGGTAATCACATTGCATTCTTCATAGACATAGTAATGAAGCTCCAAACATAAATCATACTGTCTGTCTCTCAAGAACACGCTAAGATGTTCCACCTGCCCTGTCTCATCATAAGAGCCCGGCAATGTCTGGTATTCCTCTTTCCCCTTTGCAATCTCTGCATTTTCAAACAAAAAATCCGAGGTACTGCTTCCATCTCCATGCACTACTTCCACAAAAGGCTCCCGGATATCTCCTTTGCCGTAAGAAGACATTTCCAAACATACATCCTCCAGAGAAAAAGAAGCATATTCTCTGTCGTATATGTTTGTATTTCCTGGTGCAAACACATGTTTTTCTCTCAAAGCCTCCGCCGACTTCCTGTCCGAAATTGTAATTTTTCTGCCGTAATAGAGATGCTCCAGATGCCCTGTCTCCATCACCCGGAAACAATAAGCGGTACTTTTTGTGTAAAGTACGAAATACGGATGCTTTCCTTGTATCATATGTATCATACGGTTTCCTCCCTGTCCTGGTTTCCTGCTATCATTCCGCTCGTTTTTCCCGGATTTCTCCCGCTATTTCCTCCACTTTTTCTTCCGTCAGAATATATTTTTTCCGGAACAAAAACAGCGCAGTCAGCAGCCCCGCAATGGGAACCACCGTCATAGTCATGCGAAGTCCTGCCACGGAAGAAGCCGCCGCTGTCTCAGCTGCTGCAGAAGTGTCATCGCTGAGATTACAGATGGAAAGGCAGACAGAGGCAATCAGCGCAGCCACACCGGAAGCCAGTTTCACCACAAAGGTCTGCATGGAAAAAATCACGCTCTCATCTCTCCTGTTATTTTTCCACTCTCCATAATCCACCGTATTAGCCAGAAACACCGTCGTCAGCACAGAGAGCATTCCATTTGCAGAGAAAATAAAAAAACCTGGAATAAACAGTAAGAATACATTGGCCATATTGGTGAAAGACAAAAACAGAAGTACCCCATATCCTGCAACAGCCATCACAAAACTCACATAAAACACCTGCATAGCGCTTAAAAATTTTCGAAGCAGAGGGAAGAACAGCATCATAGACAGAATCTGTATCGCTCCGCCAAAAGTATTAAACAACGTATAACTGTTGTTCCAGTCCGTCCCGCCAAAGTCATATTTAAAGAAATAAATCACCAAATTTGACGTAATATAAATGGAACAATTAATCAGCACAATGGTAAGCACTACTGTCATTGCCTGGTCATTTTGGAGCAGCGCCCGAAACATTTGTCCCACCCCTGGAGAATCCACATCCACTGTAGATTTTTCCTTAATATTGATACAGGTAATCAAAATAAACACCACGAACATCACTGCGATTATCAGGGCAAATCTCTGGAAACCTATACGCTCATCTCCATTTCCCAGCCTCGGCACACACATCATCGTGACAATCGTAATCAAAGCGGCTCCAACGCCGGCACAGGAACGGGCCAGTGTAGAAAGCCCTTCACGCTCTTTTCCGCCCTCAGTGAAAGCCGGAATCATGGACCAGTAAGGAATATCCATCATGGTGTAAGTCACACCCCACACAATGTAAGTTACTGCCGCATAAGCTGCCAGACCTTTTCCATCCCAGTCCGGCGGCGCTGCAAACATAAGGTACAGAACAACGGCATTCAGCAGTGTCCCAACTAACAGCCAGGGACGGAATTTGCCCCACCTGGTTCTGGTTTTTGCCACAATCACTCCCATAATGGGGTCGTTAAAGGCGTCAAACACCCGGGCAGCCATCAGAATCACACCCATCGCAATGGCACTTACACCCAGAATATCCTGATAATAATATAAAATATAACTGGCCGAGAGCATGTAAACCATATCTTTTCCCACTGCTCCCAGTCCATAAGACATTTTTTCTTTTCCTGTCAGCTTCATCTCTTTCATCCTTCCTTTTGTCCCATCCTCTGCCGTCAGAATTTACATCATTTCCGGCTCTTTCTGCACTTCCACAGAAAATGGAATTTCTATCTCTCCGGCCTGAGCCGCTTTTATTTTCAGCCGTGCTTTGCCTGGCTTTCCCTTTGTTTTAATGTAAGTTCCTCCCATGCCTCCCTGCAGCGCTATAATATGAGGCCCGATAATTTCAGCTTCTCCCTCCAGTTCCAGTGCCAATGGCTCATTGTAAAAATTCAGGAGATTTCCATGTTCATCCAACGCCTGAATCCGCAGAGCCGCCACATCATACGTATACCGTTCTTTCAAATCTGTGTGGTCTGCCTCCACTTTCAGGCAGACAGATTCCATGGGTTTTTTCACAAGGCTTTTCACCACTTCTTTGTCTTTGACCGCCTCAAATCGATATGCCGTGGAAGCTCCTCCCCAATCACCGATATATTTGTTGTAAAGCTCCACTGCCTGTACGGGAGTCATATGGTAACGAATCATCGTCTTTATCACAGTCAGCCACTGGGATTTCGGCAAATTGGAAAGTCCATAGCGGGCTGCTGCATTCAGTGCTTCTTTTACTCCCTCTGCCTGCTGGGGGGTAAAGTTCTCATTTTCTTCTATGGCGTCTCCGATGAAATCGTCAATGAGAATCGCCCCATGTTTGAGATTTTTGTAAGGCGAGTCCTCCTTGGTATATTCCTTGATAAACCGTTCATTTTTATACATGCGCACACTGTCAGCATTCGTAAATATCCAGACTGCTCCCCGATTACATCCTGGATGTTCTCCGATATCCATAGAAGAGCTCAAGGAGAGCACAGGAATTTCCTCCTGCAAAGAGGCGTAAACGTCTGCCGCCAGTTTGGGATTGCGGAACATATCCATCACTCCATGGTAACAAATCCGGTCTCCGCTTCCAAAATCTTTGTGGGTATTGTAATCAAACATGCACCAGCCGAAACTTCCTGCAATCCCCCTCTGCCCTGCGGCATCATTCAGCACATTGGCATGGCGGATGGCATGAGCCGTCCGGTGCTCTTCACAGTCAAAAGACTTCGTGGGGTACATATGGCCGTTGTACTCTGAAATGAGATACGCCCTTTTCCTATCGGACGTCACTCTGGCCTTTTTCTCACATCCCGGCGTGCTGCCATCGTGTGAGAAATCATTGTAAGTATATACATCCTCCAGAAAACTGCTTTTCTTGTGAGCCCGCACCCCGCCAGTGGGACGATAATTATCCAGTCTGCGGGCCGCCGCATTGGTCCGCTGGTAAAATCTATCGTCATCTTTTGATTCGTTGATTCGAACACCCCACAGAATAATGGAAGTGTGGTTTCGATACTGGCGCACCATATCCCGTACATTTCTCACCGCCTGCTTTTTCCACTTCTTATCTCCAATATGCTGCCACCCCGGAATTTCCGTAAATACCAGCAGTCCCAGCTCGTCACAGCGGTTCAGAAAATGATGGGACTGGGGATAGTGGGAAGTACGCACTGCATTCAGTCCCAGTTCCTTTTTCAAAATATCTGCATCCATTTCCTGCATGGATTTGGGCATGGCATATCCCACATAGGGATAAGACTGATGACGGTTCAGCCCCCGCAGTTTGACTTTTCTGCCGTTCAGATAAAATCCATTTTTGCGAAATTCTGCTTTGCGGAATCCGTAAGTCACAATATTTTCATCCAAAACTGCCCCATCCCGAAGCAGTTCTGTCTTTATCTCATAGAGAACTGGATTGTCAATATCCCAAAGTCCTGCCTTTTTTACCGGAAATTCCGTTCTCCATTTCTTTTCCGTCACTCTCCGCTCCAAAACTTTTTGATAATCTTCTCCCCTCTCTTTCCTTCTTATAAACTGGCGAATGCTGCAGCCCTCAGCCTCCCCGTGAAAAGTAATCTCTGTGACAGCTTTTACTTTTGGCTTCTTTCTGGCAGTTACTTCACCGTGAACAAACACATCCTGCAGATAGTCCTGATTCTTGATGTCCAGATAGACTTCCCGATAGATTCCTCCGTAGGTCATATAATCAATCACATGCCCAAAAGGCGGTATGTTCAATGTCTCCCGGCTGTCCACCCGGATTACCAGAACATTTTTCTCCCCATATTTCAGCCGGCTGCTCAAATCTATGGAAAAGGCCGTATAGCCGCAGTGATGTTCTCCCACTTTCTCCCCATTCAGAAATACAACGCTTTCATGCGCCGCCCCTTCCACTGTCAGAAGAATCCGTTTTCCTTTCCAATTCTTTGGCGCCTCAAACACTCTGCGGTAGCCGCTTATCATTTGATATTCTTTCTCATCAAAGTAGTGAAGGGGCAGTTCCCGGCAGGTGTGCGGCAGCCGCACTTCCTCCATAACGCTGTCATCAAATTCCTGCTTTAACATCTCTTTTTTGTAATGTTCTGAAAATTTCCAGTGATTGTTGAGATAAATCCGTTTCGACATAAACTCCTCCTTGTCTGTTCTCATATTAACTGTTTCTGCACTGGCTGTTCTAACCCCGCTTCTGCCTCTCATTTGCAGACAATACCTTCCACCAGGATATCCACAACTTCCTCTAATGCCTCTCGATAAGAAATCCCATTTTGAATCAGTACGTCTCTCTGAAAAAACTGCTCCAGAGAAGATTCCAGCATCATTTTCAAAATAGGAATCTTTACTGGCCGGACAACGCCTTCTTCCATTCCCTGTTCCAGCAGGGCAATCGTAGTCTCCCAGCCTGTCTCCAGATGCTTTTCTACTTTTTCATATGTTTTTGGATATTTATCTTTCAGCAGATACAGATGCCGAAAATCCACTTCCCGGTAACTCTCCGGCAGAACTCCTAAAATCTTTCTTATCTTTTCCAGCGTGCCAAGATGACTGTCGTTTACTACCTTCTGCTCTTCCTCCTTAATCAGTGCAAACAGATAATCCACCATTTCCAGAAAGAGCTCCTCTTTGTCTCGGAATACTGTGTAAATTGTCTTTTTGCTGATTCCAAGCTGCCCTGCCAAATCATCCATCGTAAATTTCAATCCTTTTTTGTTAAACACCACCAGCGTGCCTTCCAGAATCTTTTTCTGCAGTTCCATACTCTTCCCCCGTTCTTTTTCACTGTCATTCTCTTATGAAAACTATTTTATTTATTCTAGTTTCCTACATTCTACCATACCGCCGAAAACACCGCAAGAAACCATTTTGCCAAAAATGGTTTCCATTTTTTAGGAAATATTACCACAGTTCAGCCCTAAGAAACGCCTTTTTTGAGCAAAGTCGGCCTTGCCATTTCTCCCCTTTTATGTTACACTTTTATATGTTCTATATAGAAATATTCTAAATAGTATTTTTCTATTATGAATTGTTCTATATAGAAATATATGCCTGTAAGGAACGATAGTAAAGTTTCACAAAGCGGTACAAAATACACAGAATGGAGGGAATCGTTTGAACAGCAAGGGCAGTTTTTATATCACACAGATTAAACAACTGCAGGACAGAATTTTCGAGCGGCTTTTGTCGGAAAAAGGACTTGCCATCAACGGTGCACAAGAACGTATTCTATCTGTACTATGGCAAAAGGACAACCTGACTATCAGTGAAATCAGCAGAGAAACTTCTCTTGCCAAAAATACTGTTTCCATTGTTGTAAATGGTATGGTGACAAAGAAAATTCTGCAGAGAAACTGTAACCCTGACAATCGTCGTCAAACTATCATTTCACTTACAGACTACGCAAAATCTATACAGAAAGAGTGTGAGGCTGTATCACAGCAAATGAGTGAAATATTTTACAAAGAATTTACCAAAGAGGAACAGCTTTTATTTGAAAACTATCTCACAAGAATACTTGAAGCGTTGATAAAGGCAGAACATGTAAAGAATTAATTTCAGGAGGATTTCAAATGAAAACCAGAGAACATATCTATGATTTTATTCAAAAGCAACGAGTTGCATTTATTGCTTCTGTGGATGAAGAAGGTTTCCCAAATATGAAGGCTATGTACATACCACGTAAAATCGAGGGAAATATTTTCTACTTTCCTACGAATACCTCTTCTCTCCGCACACAGCAATTTTTAAAAAATCCAAAAGCCAGTGTCTATTTCTGTAATAAGGGGCGTTTCTGTCACGAAAGCCTTATGTTTATGGGCACAATGGAAATTTTGAAAGATGAACAGACTAAAAAAGAACTCTGGCGCAAAAGTGATATTGCATTTTATGAAGGCGGCGCAAAAGACCCAGACTACTGTATTCTGAAATTTACCGCCAGAAAAGGCCAGCACTATCTCAACTTAGAGACAGAGAGTTTTTCTATAGAAGAATTAATTTAATATCTGACTGGCGCCTGGTATCGTTTTTATTCAGTAAAGCAGGCCTTTCTGCTTATAAACGATACCAGGCATCTATGATTTTTTCTATTTGTCACAGATTAGGCAAGTTCTGGACAAATGCTTGAAATTATCAGATTACAACAGGCTATACTTTTGGTAGAATCCTATAAAAAGCATTTTTTTATACTTCTCTACCGTT
>JAAWLS010000020.1 GCA_022798035.1 Lachnospiraceae bacterium
TGAGAAAAACAGCCATATTTATATGGGTATTTGACGACTGCCGCGGGGCATTTATTGTGAATTAGATAAAATCTTAAACTACAAGTTCCCTTATCTTAATTCTCTTCATTTTTCCTGAAACCAAATACGAAAAAACAAGAAAACTTATGCATATTATCAGAACTGGAAGAAAGAAGGAGGACAACCCCATATTCATGTTTACGCTTACAATTCCCGTACTCTTCAAAAGCATTACAAGGACTTTTTCTGAAATAAAATAACTTGCCGCCCCGCCTGCACAGGCGCCTGTCAGAGAAACCATAAGGAATCTCACTGCGAACTGGCATCTTAATTGTGACGTTCTAAAACCTACGGCTTTGTAAATGCCAATATCGGTGCGTTCCTGGATAAAGGCTTTCGAACATACCATATGAATCACAATAAGCGAAAACAACGCTGAAAAAATATAGATAATGGCCTGCATTGCAGTAATTGCAGCGGATATGGATTCATCTATAAAGTCCTTTTCCGCTTCCGCTGTGACAAATGCTTGGAATTTTTCATTCAAGGAATCCACAATTTTTTCTTTCAACGCTTCATCATCGTCTTTTTCCAAAGAATAACTGCCCCAAAGCCAATTATCATAACCGATTCTTTTCGCCGCGTCATCGTAAGACATCAAAAAGCATCTGCCTGCATCATTCATAAATTGAACGGTTCCGGTGATTAGATATTTTTGTTTTCTTCCCTGCCAGCCTATCGTCACTTCATCTCCGATTTTCAGCTTAAATTCCTCCAGCAGAATAGGCGAAGCGGCAATTTCATTGTCATATTTAGGACAACGGCCCTCCAAAGCGGGAAGAGCTGTCACATCTTTGTAAATACTGCCCATCACCTCTTCTCCATCAAAGGAGAAATAGGAATTCTGCGTGTAATATGCTTTCTTGATTTTGGAAAAACGCTCTATCTCTTTCTCAATCTTTTCAAAGTCCTTATCAGAAAGTTTTCTTTTCGGCTCTATCTTGATTTCCGTAACCATACCTCCCATGTTTTCCACAGCCGACTTGGAGTTCACAATATTGGCAAGATAGGTTATCGTTATCATGAAAAACACAAGTATGGCGACTATCACAAACATGCCGATATATCTGCGTTTCGCCGATGTAAACTGTCTCAGCGCAAGGCTGGGTGACAAAATTTTTTTACAGATGGGAGCATTTACCCTGCTGTCGAAATAAATTTCCCTTTTCGCTCCCGAGATGGCTCTGACCGGAGAAATTTTATTCACCTTCCTGGTGACAAAACATACTGCTGCAGCTGAAATCAAAAACAACGCCGCAAATACAGCCAAAATTATCCCTATCGGAATACGCAAAACAGCAGGAATGGCAGTGACTGTCACAAATATGTTGGAAGTCACTTTGATAAGAGGAATACTTAAAATAATACCAAAGGCAGCTCCGATAATTTCCGCCAGAAGATACTGTCCCATAAACAACAGGCGGATTTTATTTTTACCGAATCCCTGTGCTTTCAGTACCCCAAACGTTACATAATTCATCTCGATTTCAACTGAAATGCTGTGCACCGCAATGATAACCACGATAGCCAGCAGGAACATTGCAAATACCATCAAAATAGAACAGACTATTTTCGGAAACAGCGTGGTGTAGTTTATCGACGCGTCTTTTGTCATTGAGCCGTAGGCCATATCGGTAATTCCCGTGTCAAGATTCAGCTGCCGGCGCAGCTGTCCGCTGGTAAGGCTGCAGCTGTCGGACTTATATATTTCCACCCCTTTTCCCAATCCGTGCGCTTCTTCTCTTTCGGCTTTTGAAACAGCGGAAGAAATTGTGGAAAAATCTTCATCGCTGATACAGTAGCTTTTCCAGCCTATCATACCAGCGCCCACCTGAGGTTCCAGCATAATTCCCTTCACCACAAACTCGTAATTTCCAGCTATGGTGGCAACCGTTATACTGTCTCCGGCTTCTCCGTGCAGATTCGTAAGGATTCCCTGAGGCACATAAATCTCACCTTTGTCCAGTTTCGGTGCGATTCCTTTTATGCCGCTCAAGTTCTCTTTTAAAAGGCGTGTATTATCGTCAGCTCTGACAAGGGTGGATGTGTTTCCGTACTCGTTGTCTCCTATTTTTACTTTTTCTACTAATATGGAATCTATCACATTTACCCTGTCGACTTTATCATCGTTTTCCACCTTTTTCAAAGTTTCTTCCTCAAGCTTATGGGCCATATAGCTCACAAATATATCTGGAGTATCACAGATTTCATTCGCCTCTTCCACGCCTCGAAATGCACTCTCTTTCATGCTCAAAACAACGGTAACGCTCATTGCAACGATAAACGTAAGTAAAATAACGCTTATAAAGGAACCTTTTCTGCGTCGGATATTCGCTTTTAACAACGTCAAAATTTCCATACTGCACCTACCATTCCAACGAGGTAAGCCATGCATTTACCTGCGTTTCTCTCGATTTCTCTTTGTCAGATTCATAAAAAGGCAGCGTGAGCTCACCTATGATTTTACCATCCGACAGGTACAGAATCCTGCTGGCCCGAAGGGCTGCGCGCACATCGTGAGTGACCATCAAAACGCTCTGCCCCTCACCATTCAATTCCGTGAGAAGGTTCAAAACATCTGTGGTATTCTTCCGGTTGAGGGCCCCTGTCGGCTCATCTGCGAATAAAATTTTCGGTGAATTAACCACTGCTCTTGCAACGGCGCACCTCTGCTGCTCGCCGCCGGAAACTTGAGTCGGCAGATGATCTTTTATCCGGGACACCGACATCTGTTCCAGAAGTTCATCCGCCCGTTTTCGAACCTCCGCCGCCGGCTTTTCTTTGTTGAGGTAAGCAGGTACCACAACGTTTTCAAACAGCGTTAAATTGCTCACAAGGTGCATCTGCTGAAAAATAAAACCGAAGTCCGTATAACGGAGTTTAGAAAGTTCTTTTTCTTTCATTTTGACGATATCTTTTCCATCATAAATGACTTCTCCTGCCGTGGCTCTGTCCATACCGCTCAAAGCGTAGAGCAAAGTGGATTTTCCAGAACCGCTTGCCCCCATTATCACAGTGAAGTCCCCCTGATACAGCTCCAAATCCACGTGCTGCAAAACGTGAATCTGACCTCCGTTATGGGCAAAACTTTTACATAAATTCTTTGCCGATAAAATAATATTTTTCATGTAAGTTCTTCCTCTCCTTCTAATGATACTATAATATCACGAATTGCTCTGCCAAAAACGCTCCTGCAATTCTACATTATGGTATCATTTTACCGCAAAAGATATTAAGAACTCCTTAAGACCTCACCGGCAGAATAATTTTCACTTCCAGGCCGGCCCCGTGATTCTGCAGAAGAACTTTTCCGTCCATTTTCTCCGCAATGTATTTTACAATATAAAGCCCAAGACCGGAACCCTGCTGGCTGCCGCAGTTGTTTCCCCGATAGAATTTGTCAAAAATAAAAGGCATATTTTCATCTGGTATGCCGCCGCCGTAATCACGGAAATGAAGGACTATGTTTTCCTCCTCCTTTGAAAAGAAAACGTCGATATCCGTCCTAGCGTATTTTCTTGCGTTGTTTATCAGATTTTCACAAAGCTGCGCAAATCTGTTTCTGTCTATATTCAAAAAAACCGCATACCCGGGAACTTTGAAATTAACGTCGCCCTGCTCCGCTGAAATTTCATTTATGATATTTTCTGTAAAACTGCAGATTTCCGTTCTCTCGGGATTTATTTTCAGCTTATCCATATCAGAAACAGAATGTAAAAACAAATCGTCTGTCAGTCTTGAAACTTCATCGCATTTTTTTCTTATCACACTTAAATATTTTTCACGTTTTTCATAGGAACTGTCCATATTGGCACTGAGTCCCTCCGAGTAGGCTCTTATAGAAGCGATTGGCGTTTTGATGTCGTGGGAAAGGGTGGCGATTACCGTCTTGTTGTTTTCTATGGCCTCCTTTTCGCTGGCTCTCGCCTTTGTTATCTCGTTTCTCATACTGTCAAAAGCCCATGTAAATTCACCAAAATAATTGCTCCGCTCATACTTAAGAGGAACGCTAAAATCACCCAGGGATATTTTCAACGCAAATTCTTTCATTTTTTCAAAAGGGCGAAAGAGTGCAGACTGAATATAAGCAAAAGCCGTTATAAAAAACAGAATGCTTATAACGCACAGAATCGGTATTGCGTTTCCCCCGCTTTTTTCCTGCTCTAATTTTCTGATATGCTCCTGCAGGGCAGAAATCTTTTCATTCGCCTTTTCATAATCTCCGCGGTCATTTAACTTGCTTATTTCGTTAAGAGCAACCAGCATATTTGATTTTTCGTCTTCCGTATTCACTTTTTGCGACGACACAAAAAGTATTCCGGAAATTAAAATCATCGCAAGTGAACACAAGACTGTAAAACGGAAAAGTTTATTTTTCATTCCCTGACCTCCAGCATATATCCAACCTTAAACACTGTTTTTATGTAGTTCGGTTTTGCAGGCTCATCTTCCAGTTTTTCTCTCAGCCAACGGATGTGCACGGTAAGGGTGGAGGGCTCCACCAGGGAGAAGGCTCCCCACACTTCGCTTATGAGCTTCTCCTTCGACACGGCAGTATTTTTATGCTCGCTGAGATAGGCCAGCAAATCAAATTCACGCAGAGAAAGAGAGATGATTTGTCCATTTTTTGTCACTGTCCGGGAAGTTATGTTTACGCTGACTCCGCCGAAATTCACAATTTTTTCTTCCGAAAAACCATAGGCACGGCGCATGAGCGCGTTTACTCTCGACAAAAGTTCTTTCATGGAATAAGGCTTTGGAAGGTAATCGTCGCCGCCGATGTCAAAACCAGTGATTCTGTCCGTCTCACTTGTCCTTGCGCTTGCAAAGATAATGGGAACGTCAGATACCTTTCTCAATTCCCTGCAGACTTCAAATCCCGTAGTCCTGGGC
Source organism: Lachnospiraceae bacterium (assembly GCA_022798035.1). Lineage (GTDB taxonomy): Bacteria > Bacillota > Clostridia > Lachnospirales > Lachnospiraceae > Petralouisia. The sequence goes on from JAAWLS010000020.1 coordinate 4,954, forward strand.
AGGTTGATATCCAGCAGAATAAGATGATATGCATTTTCCTGCAGCTTTTCATAAGCCAAATCCGCATTTTCAACACATTCCACTTTGTACCCGTATTCCTCCAGCATTTCCTTTATGATAAAAGATAAATCCTCATCATCGTCGACTATCAGTATGTGTCTTTGCATAATATACTCCTCCATTGATAAAAGAGCCGTCACAAAATGACAGCTCTTTTATATTAAAATATCAATCCCCATTCTCGAAAAATAAGTGCGGTAAGGTTCCCCAGGTTCCTCGTCTGTAATCAACGCATTCATTTCCTCCAGCCGCGCCAGCTGGTACAGAGACTGCTTATCAAATTTGGTGTGGTCCGCCAGCAGATAGACCTGCTCTGAGATAGACAGCAATTCCCGGTTGTTGGGGACTTCCTCCACGGAAGGATGGGTAATCTGTCTTCCGAGACTGATAGCGCTGACTCCGAAAAAGCATTTCTTTACCGTAAATTGTCTGATATAATCTTCTGTTCCATATCCAATAATCATTCCGGACTTGGTGCGGATTTTTCCGCCGGGAAGGTACACGTCCACGTTGGGAATCGCCGCCGCTTTGGCTGCAATATTCACATTCACCGTAAAGATGGACAGCGGCGTCTTGTCTGCAATGTGATTCAGCACACACTCTACCGTAGAGCCGGAATTCAAGGCAATAATATCTCCCGGTTCAATCAGTTCCGCCGCCCGCTTTCCAATCTGATTCTTCAGCTCATAATTCAGCGCTCGTTTCTGTACAATGGTATTCTCCTGAATCTGAGTTCCAAAAGCGGGATTCTGCAGCTGAGCTCCTCCATATACCACCGAGACTCCCCACTCCTCTGAGAGCACTTTCAGGTCTCTTCGGATGGTCTCCTTCCCAACCTCATAACGTTCTGCTAAATCATTGACCCGGACGGAGCCTCTTTTGTTGAGCAACTCTAAGATTTCCTGTCTTCTTTCCACTGCAAGCATAGCTATAACTTCCCTCTTTCCGGATATTGCTCCGACTGCAAAATTCCCTGTCTTCTGGCGGACTGCCAGGCAGCAATTTCACATCGGAGCAATCATCTTAATCTATTGTACTTATTTTAAATTTATTTTAACATATTTCATTTCAATTCGTCCAGAATTTTACAACTATATTTTATAACATTCAGCCATCTTCCAAATGAAACTGCTGTATCAGGCAGACAGGATTTACGTTTTACAAAGACTGCACTGCCTCCTGCAAATAGTACACTACCTTTTTCTTCGGAAACATTTTTTTCAATACCGCATAAGCAGCAGGTTCAAACACCAGAATCTTTTCTGCCTGAGACGTCTCTATATCCCTGCAGGCGTCTTTTCGGATGGCCTCTGTCATCTCCTGATTGGGACAGAACAGACGATATTCGGCGCCCACCGGTTTCTGCCAGATAGTCAGCTTGTTGACCCTTGCATCGCCTTTTAACAGAGGCGTAAATTCCTGGCTGGTGGGAATCTGTTCCTCAGACGCCGCCGGAACCAGTTTATTCAAAAGCTCACTGTTTCCCAGATAACGCAGATTGAAACTTCCTCCGTAAACATACGTCTTTTCTGTCTCTTTGACAGGCTCTAACATTTCCGGCAGATAGACAATCTCAAAGGAAGGTTTCCGCTCCCATTTTTCCGGAAATCTGCCCAGCAGATATGCGGCTTTGGCTGAGAGTACCAGAAGCTTCTCGATTCCGGTTTTTTCATACTTTTCAATCAATTTTTCCAGATGGGCAATTCCCTCTTCCACCAGTCCGCAGGCGAAATATTCAAATCCCAGAAATTCCGATTCTGCCCCGTTGGCAAATGAGATTCCTCTTGCCTGACAATAAGCGTTAAAATCCACCTCATTTTCTTTTCTGCAGTGAGCTGTCTCATCATCCAGCAAAATACCCATTTTGGAATCCTTGTCTGTGGGAAGTTCCCATTTCACAGACGCATCCGGACGTCCCTTTCCTTCCTCTAACGCTTTTTGGAAAGCCTGCACTTCCGGAGAAATATACCCCTTTTCCAACAGCATCTGACGGCTGAGAATGGTGACGTCCGTGCAGTCCTCCGGACACTCTCTGAAATTCTGCCACCGCTCTCCCTGTCTGGACAAAATTCCTGCAAAGTTAATCTCTCCGATGTAGTCTGATAACTCCATTTCCCCTTTCCACACGGCTCTTGCCAGCTGCAGTCTCCTGGAGGGATAGTGGTGCATCATTCTCACCGCCCGAAACTCCGGACAATAGCAGACTGCCTGGTCCATATGTATCACCTGATGATTTAACGCTTCCTCATAATTTTCCAGTCTGTATTTTATCATAATCCAAGCACTCCTTTATTCAACAATCCCTGAGGGTCTAAGGCATCTTTTATTTTCTTCATAACTTCCATTCCGGCCTCGCCGTGTTCCTCCACCAGATATTCTGCTTTGGCTTTGCCGCTGCCGTGATGGTGAGAGACATTTCCGCCATATTTTAAGCTGGTGCGGATGGCAAGGTCCAGACATTCCTGATACCTCTTCTCTCCCTCAAAGTCGTCTCCTCCTGTCTGGGCATGGAAAATGACATAGACGCTGGCTCCCGTGTGGTATACATGGGAAAAATGACAATCCACGCTGGTGCACAGAGGCTCCAAAACTTTTCTCATCTCTCTCCACACATTTTCAATGCAGTCCCAGGGCGCCGCCACCTCAATGGCGTCAGCCGTTCCGCCGCGCATAGCGTCATGGTCTAACATTTTTTTGGTGGAAAATCTGGAGTGGAACCAGGCATCTCCTGCCTCCGTTCCCCGGTTTACGCCGCCGTTTTTTTCACAAAATTCCTGTACCAGCTCCCGCTCCAAATCCACCTGTCTGGCCAGTCCTTCGTAGCCCACAATCAGCACCACCTTACCTGTGTCATAGTGGAACTGCTCCAGTTTCGGAATTGCCTCTTCTTCATCATAGAGACGCACGACTGCCGGGTGAACATTGTTCTGTACAAACTGTCGGATGGAATCCAGGCATTTTTCCGTACTCTCAAACGTATAGGCTTCAAAGTAACGTTTCTCTGCCACCGGATAGATTTTCATCTCCACTTTTGTCACAATTCCGTACACGCCCTCTGCCCCCAAAAACAACTGGTCCATCTCCGGGCCTGTGGAGGCTTTGGGACATTTGTGGCTCTGATAAATGTGCCCGTTTGGAAGAACCACCTCGAGGGAATTTACCATATCGTCCATCTTCCCATATTTAGTGGAAAAAGTTCCGATTGCCCTGGTGGAAACCATGCCGCCCAGCACTGCGCTCTGGAAAGACTGGGGGTATTGTCCGCAGGTATAGCCGGCTTCATTCAGCATATTTTCAAAGTCCGCCCCAGTAAGTCCTGCGCCTCCCACTGCGGTTCCATTTTTCTCATTAATGGTAAAATCTCTGAGCCGCTTAAGGTCCAGCATCACTTCTTCCCGGTCTGGAATGCTTCCTCCCACAATGCCGGAACCTCCGCCATATGGAATGATTCCAACCTCATATTGCTGGGATAATCTCAAAATCTCGCTGACTTCCTCTGTGCTGTTTGCCATCAGAACTGCTGAGGGCAATTTCTTGTACTGTCCCTGCAGAATCCATTTATATTCTTTCGGATAACATCCGTGTGCGTAAATCAAACGTTCCTCTTCCTGCTCCATCACTGTCACGTTCGGCAGACTCTTTTTTATCTCTTCCAAAAAAGGGGTCACATTCTCTCTTTTCATAGCTTCCTCCTGCTGTTTATGCAAAACATTTCTCGATTAATTCCACCCATTTCTCGTAGCGCTCTGTCCGCTCCGTCTCAGAAATCTGAGGTGTAAACTCCTTGTCAATCTCCATCGCTGACTCGAAATCCTCCATGGTCCAAAGTCCTGCCTGAAGTCCCGCCATCTCTGCTGCTCCAAGGCTGGTTGCCTCTACAGACAGAGGTCTCTTTACCGTCGCATCCAGCATATCTGCCATAGTCTGAGCCAGGAAATTGTTCTTGGAAGCTCCGCCGTCAATCCGGATATCTTTCATGGGAACTTTCGACTCTTTTTCCACTGCATTCAAAATGTCTTTCAGACGATACACAATTCCTTCCAGGGTAGCCCGGACGATATGCTCGCTTGTGGTTCCTCTCGTGATTCCTGAAATGGTTCCTCTAGCAAATGGTTTGTGGAAAGGCGCCCGCAGTCCCGCCAAAGCCGGAACGAAAATAACACCGTTGGTGTCTTCCACAGAACAAGCCATAGCCTCTGTCTCAGAGGAGTCTTTGATAATGCGCAGTCCGTCTCTCAGCCACTGAATGGCAGAACCTGTCACAGACTCATATCCTTCCAGCGCATAGCTAATTTCATCTCCAATCTTCCATGCAATCACTGTGTCAAGGCCTTCATCTGAAATGACAAGCTTGTTACCCGTGTTGATATCTAGGAAAGAACCTGTTCCGTTTGTAATCTTTCCGCTTCCCTCTTTCCGGCATCCCTGGGCAAACAAGGCCGCATGCTGGTCTGCGATGGAGCTTGCAATTGGAATGGAAGCTCCGAATAACTCCGGATAAGTACATCCGAAATCACCAGAATCATTAATCACTTCCGGATAAATGGACACAGGCACACCCAGATAATCCAAAAATTCTGTATACCACTCTCCTGTAGTCAAATCATAGCTGCCCATAACAGAGGCGTTGGAATAGCTGGTTGCATGTACTTTTCCTCCGGTGAGATTCCAAATCAGCCAGGTATCAATGGTTCCCATCAGAGCGTCTCCCCGCTCCACTGCGTCTTTGATTTCCGGAACATTTTCCAAGTACCATTTCATCATCATGGAAGTATAAACAGGCGCAACGGTCCACCCGGTTCTCTTTCTGACTTTATCCCCCATGCCGCTCTCGTTAATCTCATTGCAGGCCGCTGCTGTTCTTCCATCCTGCCATACGATAGCGTGATACAGAGGCTTTCCTGTATTTTTATCCCAAACCACGCAGGTGGCACGCTGATTTGTGATGCCGATGGCCGCCACATCCTCTGCCTTGATGCCTGCACTTTCTATGGCTTTTTTACACATCTCAATAGATTTGTCATAAATTTCCATAGCGTCATGCTCTACCTTGTCTTCTGCCGGCGTGTACTGGGTAAACTCTACATAACTCTGAGATACGATTTTAAATTCCTTGTCATAAATCAATGCTCTTGTTCCTGTGGTTCCCTCGTCAATAACTAAGATATACTGCTTCATAATAAAATACCTCCTCTTTTCTCTCATTCTTTTACTGTTTTTGCTGACAAAATATCAATTCCCGTGTTCAATATATTTTTGTATATGATTTCTCCTGACTGCACCGGAGCCTGCACCGACACTCCATATAAAATGTCCAGACATTCCCGCAGCAGTTTTTTTGGTATCATATCACTGCTGATAACCGGCAGCAGTCTGGTGTCCGCATGCTCAAGCTGCACCGTTGTGGTGAGCATCCGCAGCGGATTTCTGTACTCATTTACCGCGTAATCTTCTCCCCGTTTACAATTGTTTCCAGCCACAGACAGCACCCCGTTTTCGTCTGTTAATGTAAGGTCGCAGCTCAGAGGACAATTGATACAAATGTATTTCTTCTGCATTTCTCCCGCCTCCTTTATTCCACATCAATCGTGATGGGCCCTTCCTGTGCCTCAGCCAGGGGAACCTGTAAAGCCACCATCTCCGGCGGTGTGGCAAAGGCAGTTTTCTTCTGATATATCATTTTCTCACCGCACCATACGCGGACCGTAGCATTTTTCATGGTCTTTTTCACCCGCAGATAGAAATCTGCTTTTTCTTCACGTCCCGGACTGAATTTTTGCGGAAAGACAAAGGAGACGTTTTTCCCTGCCGTAACTTCCTGTTCTGCTTCCTCCTTTTGTCCTTCTTTCAGATACTGATAAGCTCCCATGGCTGCCTGCTCTCCCGTCTGAGAGACATAGTCCACCAAGTCAAACACAGCTCCCACATTTCCTGCTGCAAAAATACCTGGAATGGAGGTCATCATTCTGTCGTCCACCACAGGACCTTTTGTGACGGCATCCAGGATGATTCCTGCTTTCCTACTGAGTTCATTTTCCGGAATCAGTCCCACGGAAAGCACCAGCAAATCACAGGGGATATAGCGCTCCGTACCGGAAATGGGTTTTCGGTCTGCTCCTACCTTAGCAACTGTCACTCCTTCCAGTCTCCGCTTTCCATGTACCCGCACCACTGTGGTGGACAGGTGCAGAGGAATCTGATAGTCATCCAGACATTGCGCCTTATTTCTCCGAAGGCCGCCTAAGTTTTCCATCACTTCATAGACTCCTTCCACTGAAATTCCTTCCAGCGTCATCCTCCTTGCCATAATCAAACCGATATCGCCGGAGCCCAAAATAACCGCCCGCGTGCCTGGTTTCCACCCTTCCATATTGATATATCTCTGAACGGCTCCTGCCGTTAAAACCCCCGCGGGACGAGTTCCTAAAATCCGCACCTGAGGACGGGTTCTCTCTCTGCATCCCATAGCCAGAATCACGACCTCTGCCTGAATTTCCATCAGACCTTTCTCGTCGTTGGCTGCGCGAATGACTTTTTCTTCCGTGATATCCAGCACCATGGTATTGCACTCCACCTGAATGCCGCCTTTTCGCACCTCATCAATAAAAATCTGTGCATAGGAGCATCCGCTCAATTGCTTTCCAAACCGGTGCAGTCCAAATCCGTCGTGAATGCACTGCTGTAAAATCCCTCCCAGATGGCTGTCTCTTTCCAGCAGGATAATATCCCGGATTCCAAGTTCCCGGGCCTTCACAGCCGCCGCCATCCCGGCAGGGCCGCCGCCTATCACCACTAACTCTGCTTTTCTCATTTCTGCTCACCTCCCTGACGAGTGGGCTCTTTTAATATCTCCGAGCCTTTTCCTTTCAGCGTCACCTGATTGGGAGATATCCCTAACTCTCTGGCCAAAATTTCCACCACTCTGCTGCCGCAGAATCCGCTCTGGCACCTTCCCATTCCTGCTCTGGTTCTCCGCTTCACAGCATCCACCGTACGCGCAGGAATTTTTCCGTGAATGGCATCTAAAATCTCGCCTTCCGTGACTGTCTCGCATCTGCAAATAACTTTTCCATAAGCCGGATTTTTTTGAATCATCTCCCGCTGCTCCTCGGGCGGGCATTCCCGGAAAGACTTCTTATGTGTACGGATTGGGTTGAAATCCTGTTTTGCGGGAGCCTCCGGCCAAAGTTCCAAAAACAGTTTTTCCACTCTCTTTGCAATGGCCGGCGCAGCGGCAAATCCTGGAGACTGTATGCCTGCCGCATGTATAAATCCCTGCAGCACTTTGGAATTTTCTATGACAAAATCTTCCTGGTATGTAGCGGCCCGGTTGCCGCTGAAATAAGTAATCACTGTGTCCTTGGAAATATTTTTGGTAAGTTCTAACCCCTTCTCTATCACAAAATCCAAATCATCCTGGTCCACACCCAAATCCTCTTTATCCGAAACTTCTTTGGCTGACGGCCCCCACAGAAGCGTTCCCGCCGGAGTCTCCTGAGGCCCTCCGCCTTTCGTGTAATTACTGGGAGCTTTTCCGGCAAAGGTATGTATTTTCCCCTTATTCTCCTTGTCAAAAATCACAAGGGTTCCTCTGCGGGGATGAATGGAATAGAACTCGTCCCCGGCCATTTCTGCAATCTCGTCCGCATACAGTCCTGCCGCATTGATGATTACTTTCGCCTCTATCACGCCCTGCTCTGTCACAACTCCCGCCGCCTGGTTTCCTTCTCTCAAAATGCCAAGAACAACCGTATTCAGCATAAACTCTGCTCCATTGTCAATGGCGTTTTCTGCCAGAGCTAAAGCCACCTCATAAGGCTCCGCATAACCTGCGCTGGGCGTCCACAGAGCTCCGATTATTTCATCTGACAGACCCGGCTCAATCTCTCTCGCCCGCCTGCCGTCAATCACCTCAATACCTGGAACTTTATTTTTTGCTCCATTTTCGTACAATCTCTGGATGGTTTTCATGTCCTCCTCATTGAATCCACAGACGAAAGAGCCTGTCCGGTTAAAATGAAATCCCAGCTCTTTGGCCCACTGGGTATACATGGCATTTCCTTCCACGTTGCACAGAGCCTTCAGGCTTCCCGGTTTGGAATCGTAGCCGGAATGAACCATTCCATTGTTGGCTTTGGTGGTCCCTTCGCAGATATCTGATTCTTTCTCCACCACCAAAATCTTCAAATCATATTTGGACAGTGTTCTTGCCGCCGCGCATCCTGTAATGCCGCCTCCAATAATGAGTACGTCTGTAGATGCCAGCACTCCTTTTTTCTTATAGGGTTCCAGGTCCACAGGGGCAGGCCGCTTTCTCTCCGGCGTCTCAATGTGGTTTACCAGATTCCGAACCCCCGGAATTTTGACCGCCTTATGGCAGAAGTCAACTGCCAGCTGCCAGTTGTCCAGATTTCCGTCAAGAATCAGGATTCCGTCCCGCATCTCATAGGAAATGCTGTTCTCTGCAATTCCAAACTCTTTTTCCAATTGGGTCATCTGGCTGTCAATCTCTCTTTTCTCCATATCCTCTCTTCACATCCTCTCTATCGCTTTTCCGTCGTTTGAATCGTAACAAAAGTCTACATTATTTTTACTTTTTGTTGTTTTTTATTTGTTTTATATTCTTTTTTTATCAACTTTATGTTGATATTAAATCATATAAATAAAAATATGTCAATATAAAATAAATATAGCTTTTACAGTTTATGACGTGAGCTGAATGGTCTCCTTAAAGCCCCCAGAACTGAAAAACTTGACTTTTCAGCCTGTCTACCCTATATTAAAGTCAGAAAAATAATAGAAAACCTCACCATTTGCATAATTTAAACATGCATGATGAGGCAAATACTACACAAAGGAGAATTGTTTATGAACAGACCTATCACAACATTATTTATGTTGATGTCAGTGGATGGAAAAATCAGTACAGGCGCTTCTGACAGCCTGGATGTGGATAAAGATTTCCCCAGAATAGAGGGCGTGAGAGAGGGCCTGCATCAATATTATGAGCTTGAACAAACGACTGATTTATGGTCATTTAACACGGGAAGAGTTCAGAAGAAAATGGGAGTGAATGAAAAAGAATTTCCTGCAAAGTCACCGGTATCTTTCGTTATTTTGGATAATCATCACTTAACAGAACATGGCATTCGTTATTTTTGTGCCTGGGCAAAAGATTTTGTGCTGATAACACAAAATCCTTCACACCCTGCATTTACTGTGACGGAAGATAATCTGCATATCATCCGGCAGGATTTCTTAGATTTAGCGGATGCATTACAGATTTTAGAAATGAATTACGGTTGCAAACGATTGACCGTCCAATCAGGCGGAACTCTAAACGGACTTTTTTTAAGAAGTAAATTGATTGATTATGTGGATATTGTAATAGCTCCTATCCTGGTGGGAGGAAAAGACACCTCCACACTCATTGACGGAAATTCTATCACATCTGTTGAGGATTTGAATTTATTGGGGGCCTTGCAGCTGGAAACCTGCGAAGTTCTAAAAGATTCTTATACACATTTAAGGTACAAAGTGATTAGCTGACAGTTTCCCTTTTCTGTTTTCTTAATTCTCTCCCTGCCATCACAACAGACAGCAGAAAAGCCATAAAATCGGCCACAGGCCCTGCAAATAATACTCCTATTATGCCAAATCGGAGGGGGAGTATCAAAATAAGGGGAATCAGGAAAAACACCTGCCTTGTCAACGCCAGTAAGGCCCCTTTCATCGCTTTTCCTATCGCAGTAAAAAAACTGGAGGAAAGCAGCTGCACGCCGTTCACCAGCACCATAAACAGATATATGCGCATAAACAAAACGGCAAATTCAAGATACAGCTTATCTCCCCCTCCAAACAGAGAGATGATATTCCAACAACCACAGCCAGAATAATCGCATTCGTTTTCATTACAATTCCACAGGCGGCTAAAGGAATATCGGAACCATAGACTGTCTGTGCTCCATAATAGGTCAGTGAATTGTACAG
>JAAWLS010000021.1 GCA_022798035.1 Lachnospiraceae bacterium
CGTGAAATTGCAGATGAGGCAGGCGCATATTTGATGGTGGATATGGCCCATATTGCAGGTCTTGTGGCAGCGGGACTTCATCCAAGCCCGATTCCGTATGCCCATGTAGTGACGACAACCACCCACAAAACACTGCGGGGACCCAGAGGCGGCATGATTCTTGCCAGCCAGGAAATGGCGGATAAATTCAACTTTAACAAATCAATTTTCCCAGGCACCCAGGGAGGTCCTCTGATGCACGTGATTGCAGCAAAAGCAGTGTGCTTCAAGGAAGCTCTGGAGGACAGCTTTAAGACATACCAGCAGAATATTGTGAAAAATGCCCAGGCATTGGCAAAAGGACTTGTGAGCCGGGAAATCAAGCTGGTTTCCGGAGGAACGGACAACCATTTGATGCTGGTGGATTTGACCCCTTATGATTTGACAGGAAAAGCAGTGGAAAAATTACTGGATTCTGTGAATATTACCTGTAATAAGAATACCATTCCAAACGACCCCAAATCTCCCTTTGTGACCAGCGGTATTCGTCTGGGAACGCCGGCCGTTACTTCCAGAGGTTTCAAGGAAGAGGACATGGACAAGGTTGCAGAATGTATTGCAAAGATGGTGAAAGAAGGAGAGAATGCCTCTGCTGAGGTACAGAAAATGGTAAAAGAGCTGACAGACAAATATCCCCTTGCCTGATGGCCTCTCACAGATAAAAAGGTGCGTTCAATCATCGAATTCGATGGCGGAACGCACCTTTTTTATGAAAGACAAAAAGATTAATTGTGTTTGCGCAGACGGAATTTGTGTACGGAAACTTTTAATTCTTCTGACTGGTTGTGAAGCTCTCTTGCAGAAGCGGCTGATTTCTCGGCTGTGCTTGCGTTGGTTTGAACAACTCCAGCAATCTGCTCCATACCTGCAGTCAGCTGGTGAAGAGATTGAGACTGCTGGGTGGCGGAACCTGCAATATGTTCAATCAGCTCTGTGGCCTGTTTTGCTCCCACTACCACATCAGCGAGGGTGTTGGTGGTTTCTATGGTTAATGCGCTTCCCTGTTTAATCATGCGGATGGAATTCTCAATTAACTCTGTAATATCTTTGGCAGATGCAGAACTCTTGTTTGCCAGACTCTGTACTTCCTCTGCCACTACGGCAAATCCTTTTCCAGATTCTCCTGCCCGGGCAGCTTCTACAGCGGCATTCAGCGCCAGAATATTTGTCTGGAAAGAAATGTCCTCAATGGTCTTGATAATGCCGCCGATTTCCTGAGAGGCATTTGAGATATCCTCCATGGCAGAAGTCAGTTCCGCCATCTTATCGTTGCTGGCCAGCAGCAGCCCGGCGGCTTCGGTGGAGCATTTCTGAGCAGTATCTGCGTCAGAAGAGGTGCGGTCCAGCTGACTGGATAATTCCTGAATGCTGGCGGACAGCTCCTGTACGGCAGAGGCCTGAGCTACAGCTCCGCTGGAGAGAATCTGAGCATCAGAAGCCATTCGTTCCGATTCCTCAGATACTTGTTCTGCCGTCATGTTAATACGGGCCAGGGCAAGATTAAGGGAGTCCACAATCTGACGCATAGCATCCTGAATCGGAAGAAATTCTCCCCGGTAATCATCACCGATGACAAGGTCCATATTTCCACCTGCCATTTCAGAGAGCTTGGAATCAATGTCGTGAATGTATTTTTTCAACTCCCGTTTTGTTTCATGGATGGATTCTACCAGCATACCGATTTCAGAGGTGTTGGACTTTAATGGGAAATCGGCAGAAAGATTTCCCTGAGAGATTTCTCCCATCTGTTTTTTGACAGCGATTACAGGACGAAGAATGCGTCTTTTTACAAAAATCATACTGAAAATTTGAATGAGTCCCACGATAACTAAGGCAGCCGCCATAGCCGTTTTGATAGTTGCCGCTTTGTGGCTCAATGTCTCAATCTGTGCCAGTGTCCGTGTGTCCAGTGCAGCGAGGAATGACTCTTTGAGGGCGTTAATCTGTGTAATGGAAGCATTGTAGTCTTCCCCATATACATAGTTCAAAGCCTCCGCCATCTTTCCTGCCTGTACTTCTTTCATGGCTTCATCTTCCAAGGGAACCAAGGTATTGGAAAGGTCGGACATATCATCAATCATTTTCTGTTCTTCAGAGGTGATGCCGATTTCCTGCATAGCGGCTACGCCTTTGTCACGATTTTTGAGGTTGTTGACTTCATTCCAGTAATTGTCATAGTGTTCCTGCTGGCCGGTGGAAGCAAAAGCACGCACCTCGTTGGTGAGGTAAGCAGAACCGTTCATAAAGCGGTTGGCATTGTAAGTCAGCATGAACCGGGTCTCGCTGGCTTTTTCCAGTTTGCCGCTTACGCTGCTGTAGGACAGCAGAGAAAATACCAAGAATAAAAGAGCAAGAATTGAGATACCGTTTAAAATAAAATTTATGACAGATTGATTAATAGATTTTTTCATTTACATGTCCTCCAAATATGTAATAGTTGTTTCGCAGCAGATTTTTCGGATGGTTTCCAAATCCTGTGTCAATACCTGCGAGTACTGGCAGGCTTCTTGGTAAATGTTGTCAGCCTGCTGATAATTTTCTTCAAATAATGCATCAATGACCAGTTTTCCATAAGAATGAAATTTTTTATGTTTTTCTCCCAGTTCTTTCCAGACTTCCAGGATTTCAGAATTTGTAGGGACAATTGCATAGTAAAAATGGCCGAATCCGCATTTCTTGTCATTAATCTGCAGCGGGAGAATGGTTTTTTCTGTTACAATTTTTTCAAGATTCTCCAGCCAGCCTTTGTGTGCAAGAATGGCTTTGTCAATATACTCTGCAAAATTCTGTTTTTCCAATTTATAAAAAGCATCCTGTGTCATTTGTCCCATGGTTTTGGCTGTATCGTCCAGTGTTGTTTCTATGGATGACAATGGCGCAGCAATCTGGTTGATATCCTGTCCGTGTGTCCTTAATTCGGAGACGTTGTCATGCAGGATGCCGCATTGACTGTCGATATTGGCTGCGCGCGATTCCAGTTCCATGATGGAACTGCTGATTTCTTCACTGAGGCCTGCCAGAGAGGAGATGTTGTTGGTGATTTTTTCCAGGTGCTGGCGGTTATCCTCATTTAATTTCCAGACATAACCGATTTTTTGTGTAACCATTTCCAGAGAACTGATGGTATTCTCTGTACTTGCTGCACTTTTGGCAGATGCAGATTGAATATCAGATACAAACCGTCCCATGCTGGCAGTCAGATGCTTGGTTTCGTCGGCTAGTTTTCGTATCTCATCAGCTACCACGGCAAATCCCTTTCCAGCTTCTCCGGCTCTTGCCGCCTCAATAGAGGCATTTAACGCAAGCAGATTCGTCTGGGCAGAAATGGCGTTGATTCCGTCAATCACTTCATTAATCTGTTTCAAAATATGCGAAAGCTGGTCCATATCCTGCTGCATTTCTTTGGAAGTATGGATGGTTTCATCGGATAGATTCTTAGTGTTGGTTAATTCCTGCTGGCCTTCGTCAATTTTTTGATAGACTCCGTTTGTCTCTCCGGAAAGTTCAATAATCGTATTAGTCAATTCCTCATGCTGGGATGACACGGTCTCTGATACGGAAGATGCTTCTTTGGCGGCTGTATGTATCAAGGCAGTGGCTTCAGAGACATTGTCTGACACCGTCTGCAGAATCTCAGAATAATGGGTCAGAGAGAGGTCCAGAGAGCTGATTTTCATCAAAGCATCGAAAATATTTGACATAATTCCTTCAAACTGGGAACGTCCGTGAATCAGACGATGATATATTTGTGCCATTTCGGCAGATTCTTTGCTGTAATCAATATCCTCCAATTCAGACATGGCCTGCAACAGGTCTTTACCTTTTTGTCTTTTTAAAAGACTCATGAGTTCACGCCCTTTCTAAATGTTGGTTTTCTCAGTGATATAAAATAAACAGCTACGCTCCTTCCGCAGATAAGGGCGATAGCTGTCCCATCGTCAATGTTTACTAAAAATATAATAAATTATATTAGTAATTTTGTCAAGATTTCAATAAATGGAATAATGAGGGCATTTAAGAAAATATTAATAAAATTTATTGGGAATTATTACGGTTTTGTGATAAGATAATGACTGAACTTTAAATATGAATATAGTAAATTCTGGTATATAAAGCATATAAATTTTTAGGAGGAAAAACATGGATAAGAAGAAAATGGGCATTATCATTGCTGCCGCTGTAGTGATTCTTGCAGCTGCAGGAGGCGGAGCATGGTATTTTTTTGGAGGAAGCGGGGGCTCCAAAAGTGGAGCGGATAAAGTGTATGTGGAGAAAGTATCTTCCTTGAATTCTTCCGGCTCAGGCAGTCAGAACCGTTATTCCGGCGTTGTGGAAGCGCAGGAGACTTGGGAAGTGACAAAAGATACAGAGAGAGAAGTAAAGGAGCTCTTTGTAAAAGAAGGCGATATGGTAGAACAGGGAACACCCTTGTTTGAGTACGATATGGAAGAGGCTAAGACAGAGATTCAGCAGGCAGAACTGGAGCTGGAGGGAATGCGGAACGATATTACCAGTCTTCAGAGTCAGATTAATCAGTTGTCAGCAGAAAAAAATTCTGCATCAGAAGATGAACGGTTTGAGTATATCGCAGAGATTCAGGAGAAACAAAACAGCATTAAACAGACAGAGTACAATATAGAGAGCAAGAAGGTAGAACTGGAGAAGAAGAAAGAGGCTATTAACAAGGCAGTTGTAACCAGCGAGATTGCAGGAGTGGTGAAATCCATCAATGAATCTGGTATGGATTCTATAACAGGAGATACCGCTGCCTATATATCGGTTCTTGCAGTGGGGGATTATCGGGTAAAAGGGACAGTCAGTGAGACGAATATACAGATGCTCTCAGAGGATCAGCCTGTGATTCTGCGTTCCAGAGTAGACGAGGAACAGACTTGGACAGGAACCATCACCAAGATAGACACCCAGAATGAAGCAAAAGATGAGAACGAAAATGTTTACTATGATTCCGCAGGCGGCGGAGAAAAGGCCACAAAATATCCTTTCTACATTGCATTAGATTCCACCGACGGCCTTATGATGGGACAGCATCTTTTCATTGAACTGAACGAAGGCCAGACAGAAAAGAAAGAGGGGCTCTGGCTGTTTGAAGGTTACATTGTCCAGGAGGATGGAAAGGCTTACGTATGGGCAGCCGACAAGAAAGACCGTTTGGAGAAACGGGAAGTGGAACTGGGAGAATATGATGAGAATTTAGGAGAATATGAAATCAAATCAGGGCTTGCTGAGGAAGACGCCGTTGCATTTCCAATGGAAGGTTTGTACGAAGGAATAGAGACTGTGACAGATGCCTCAGAAATTGATTATTCTTCGCCTCTTTACAACCAGGAAAATGAGGAAATTCCAGAAGGTGAAAATGGAGAAGATATGGCAGTTCCAGAAAGCGACAACGGAGAAGATTTTCAGCTTCCGGAGGGCGAAAATGAGGGGGAAATAGGAACGCCGGCAGATGAAAATGATGAGATGACAGAGACAATGGAGAATGGGGAGAGCCGGCCGGCGGCGAAAGAAATGATAGAAGGAGACGAGAATAATTTCTTGGAAGGGGAAGACAACGGTGACGGAGGAGACGAGGATAATCCAGAATAGAAACTGGAAGGAGAACGATGATGATATTAGATTTGCAGAATATATATAAGGATTATCAGCAGGATAAATTGGTGGTTCCAGTATTAAAAGATGTCTCTCTGCAGGTGGAGGAAGGAGAATATGTGGCAATTATGGGACCTTCCGGTTCCGGCAAGACAACCTTGATGAATATTATTGGCTGTCTGGATAAGCCTACTTCCGGAGCTTATCAGCTGGCAGGAGAAGACGTATTAAAATGCAAAGACAAGGATATGTCAGACCTGCGTCTGCGCAGCATTGGTTTTGTGTTTCAGAGTTTCCAGCTTCTTTCCAGGCAGACAGCGTTGGAAAATGTGGCTTTGCCTCTGAGCTATGCAGGAATCAAGAAAAAAGAGAGAAAACAGAGAGCAGTTCAGGCGTTGGAACGTGTTGGACTGGGAGACCGGGTGAGCTTTAGGCCGACTCAGCTGTCCGGAGGCCAGAAACAGCGTGTGGCAATTGCCAGAGCGATGGTGAACAATCCAAAGATTCTTCTGGCAGATGAGCCTACAGGAGCATTGGACTCCAAGTCAGGAGAACAGATTATGGAATTGTTCCAGAAACTGAATGAAGAAGGGGTAACAGTAGTGATGATTACCCATGACAGAAATATAGCTTCAAAGGCGAAACGTATCGTACATATTATTGACGGTATGATTACGGAGGAGAGCGGCAAGGAGGAAGTGGATGAATAAAAAAGTAATTATAATTTCTGCGGTATCTCTTGGCGTTGTGGGAATTGCAGTCTTTGGAGGCGTCATGGCATACAAGAATTATCAGAATGAGAGCCAGGAAGCGGAAGTGCAGACAGTATCGGAGCTGAATATGTACTATGGAGAAAATGAAATGAGCAGTTCTGGAATTGTAGACAATGATTTGTATCAGGATGTCTATCTGCTGGATGAGAAGAATATTTCCGAAGTTTTTGTGGAAGAGGGACAGAAAGTTTCTGTGGGAGACCCGTTGATTTCCTACGACATGACGATGTCTAATTTGGAATTGGAGATGAAGGAACTGGAAGTTGCCGCCACGGCCAGCAAAATAGAGGCGGGTAAACGACAGCTGGAGAAACTGAAAAACACGACGCCTGTAGCGCCGCAGCCGGAAGAACCGGATATTCCAGATGATATTCCGGAAGAGGAACCTCCGCTGGAGCTGACGCCTTCCGTAGGGGAGATGTCAGAAAAGACAGGAGACGCTTACAATTATATTACAAAGAATTCAGAACCAAATGAAGGAAAGGGAACGAAGGAGAAACCTTACGTTTACCTGTGTATGCCAAACTGCTACGTGCTGGGAGAATTTATAAATCAACTTTCAGCGGATAAGGAGAAACCTATCTATGTCAGTTTGGAAATTCATAAGAAAAATGTATTGAGCGGAAAGTTGATTAGTGCCTGGGAAATCAGCGGAGAGAGTGGATTTCCTCAGATGGCGGATGATTCCAAATGGTCTGTGAGCACCAGGTCTCAGATTGTGGAAGATGATTTAGAAGAACCAGAAGAGCCGGAAGAGCCGGAAGAGCCCCAGGAACCGGATTACGAGCCGGAAGAACCGGATATTCCTTATGAGCCGGAGCCGGAAGGGTATACGGCTGCAGAACTGTCCAGAATGATTCGGGAGAAAGAAGATGAACTCCGGGATTTGGATTTAGAGCGGAGGAAAGGCGAGCTGGAATTAGAACAAATGAAAAGAATGTCTGCGGACGGTACGGTGACAGCTACGGTAAATGGCGTTATCAAGTCACTGGGAGACAAGGAGAATCCTCCGAAAGATGAGCCGTTTCTCACAGTGGCAGGCTCTGAGGGACTCTACGTCAGCGGTTCTCTCAGTGAACTGCAGCTGGGAGATATCAAAGTAGGACAGGTGGTGTACGCTAATTCCTGGGAGAGCGGCAAAAGTTTTGAAGCTACCATTACAGAAATTTCTCCTTACCCGCAAAGCAGCAGTAATGTGTGGGGCGGAGAAGGCAATCCAAATGTTTCCTATTATCCGTATACAGCTTATATTGAAGATACGGAAGGGCTGCGCAATGGAGAGTATGTGGATTTAACTATGACCAGCAAACAGGATAACGAAGGAATTTACATTGACAAGGCGTATGTCCGGGAAGAAGATGGGAAGAAATATGTACTGAAAGCCAATGAGAAGAACCGTTTGGAGAAACAGTATGTCAGGACCGGCAGGACCCTTTGGGGCCAGGGCGTGGAGATTTTATCAGGATTGAACGCAGACGACAGAATTGCTTTTCCCTATGGAAAGACCGGGAAAGAAGGCGTGAAGGTAGAAAGTTCCGAGTAGGGATAGCAAGAAGGAGAGAAGAAGATGTTAGAGAATATCAGATTGTCCTTTCAGGGATTGTGGTCACATAAATTGCGCTCTTTTCTTACCATGCTTGGAATCATCATTGGTATCGCGGCAATTATAGCCATTGTTTCAACAATCAAGGGGACAAATGAACAGATTAAAGAGAATTTAATCGGCTCTGGTGACAACACGGTAAACGTGCGGCTCTATCAGGGTGACAATACTTACGAGATAGATTATAACGGAGTTCCAGACGGAGTTCCAGTTGTTTCGGAGGATACAAGAGAGAGTATGCTGGACCTTGCACATGTGGAAGAAGCTTCTTTGTATGTGGCAAGAGAGGCCTACAATGTGGTATATTATCAAAATAATGGATTGTCTGGAGGACAGATACGAGGAATTGACAAAAATTATCTGGACGCATGCAATTTTATTTTAAAGCAGGGCCGGGGATTCAGTGAGTCAGATTACAAGAAATTCCGTAAGGTGGCTGTGCTGGATGAGAATTCGGCAGATACCTTGTTCCAGGGTGAGAATCCTGTTGGAAAAACGATAGAAATTCAGAAAGAGCCTTTTGTAGTGATTGGAGTCATAACGAAGGCCTCCAAATTTGAACCGGTGATTAACACCATAGAGGAGTACTACACCTATGCAGAATCCAGCAATGGTGCAGTCTACGTTCCGGATGTGACCTGGCCTATGCTGTACGGTTACGATGAGCCTCAGTCTCTGGTACTGCGGCTGGACAGTGTGGACAATATGACCGTAGCGGGAAAAGAGGCTTCCAATATTCTGAACACAAACCTGAATGTCTCAGATGATACCATCAAGTATAAGGCAGACGATTTGTTGAAACAGGCAGAGGATATTCAGAAACTCAGCCAGTCCACCAATACCATGTTAATCTGGATTGCAGGAATTTCATTGCTGGTCGGCGGTATCGGCGTTATGAATATCATGCTGGTGTCTGTGACAGAACGTACACAGGAAATCGGACTGAAGAAAGCAATCGGCGCCAGAAAAGGCAACATATTGGGACAGTTTTTGACAGAGGCAGCAGTTTTAACCAGTCTGGGAGGACTGGTCGGCGTAATTGTGGGAATCATTCTAGCGGAAGTCATTTCCAAGATGACCAGCACCCTGGTGGCAATCAGCGTGCCGGCCGCAATTTTAGCTGTTTTGTTTTCCATGGCCATTGGGATTATATTTGGTCTGCTGCCTTCTTACAAAGCAGCCAATTTAGACCCCATCGAAGCGCTGCGGCACGAGTAGGCTGACTGGGAAAAGTTATTCCGTTTATTACAAAAAGAATGCGTTTGTACGCATTCTTTTTGTGATTGTTCTTATCAGACAAGATTATGGAAAATTTAGATTGAGAAAACAGATAAAAAATGATAGAATAGGAAACAGTTTAAGTATGGAAGAAATCAGGAGGAGACCATGATTGATTTAAAATTTTTGAGGGAGAACCCGAAAGTTGTAAAACAGAACATGAAAAACAAGTTTCAGGACAATAAGCTGCCCTTGGTAGACGAAGTGATTGAATTGGATGCCCAGGCCAGAAAGACTCAGCAGGAAGCGGATGCACTTCGTGCTGAGCGAAAAAAACTTTCCAAACAGATTGGCGCCTTGATGGGACAAGGCAGGAAGGAAGAGGCGGAAGCTGTAAAGGCCCAGGTAAATGCAGGGGCGGAACGCCTGGCGGAGCTTGAAAAACTGGAAGGAGAGCTGCAGGAAAAAGTGACGGGAATCATGATGAAGATTCCGAATATTATAGATGATTCCGTTCCCATCGGCAGAGATGACAGTGAAAATGTGGAAGTACAGAAGTACGGAGAACCAGTGGTGCCGGATTTTGAGATTCCTTATCACGCGGAGATTATGGAGAGTTTCTGCGGACTGGATTTAGACAGTGCGAGGAAAGTAGCGGGAAACGGATTTTATTATTTGATGGGAGATATTGCAAGGCTTCACTCTGCGGTGATTTCTTATGCCAGGGATTTTATGATTGAGCGGGGCTTTACTTACTGTGTACCGCCTTTTATGATTCGCAGCAATGTGGTGACAGGCGTTATGAGTTTTGCAGAGATGGATGCCATGATGTACAAAATTGAGGGAGAAGACCTCTATTTAATTGGAACCAGTGAGCATTCCATGATTGGAAAGTTTATTGATACTATTTTAAATGAAGAACAGCTTCCTCAGACACTGACCAGCTATTCCCCTTGTTTCCGCAAAGAAAAAGGCGCGCATGGCATTGAGGAGAGAGGCGTTTACCGCATTCATCAATTTGAAAAGCAGGAGATGATTGTAGTCTGCAAACCAGAGGAATCCAAAGTGTGGTTTGAGAAACTGTGGCAGAATACGGTGGATTTGTTCCGCTCTATGGATATTCCCGTGCGCACGCTGGAGTGCTGCTCCGGAGACCTTGCAGATTTGAAAGTGAAGTCTGTGGATGTGGAGGCATGGTCTCCCAGACAGAAGAAGTATTTTGAGGTGGGAAGCTGCTCCAATTTGGGAGACGCTCAGGCAAGAAGGCTGAAAATCCGTGTCAATGGCAAAGAAGGAAAATATTTTGCCCATACTCTGAATAATACGGTGGCGGCTCCGCCCCGGATGCTGATTGCATTTCTGGAAAATAATCTGTGTGAAGACGGAAGCGTGAAAATTCCGGAAGCGCTGCGTCCTTATATGGGAGGAAAAGAAAAGATGGTTCCGCAGGAAAAATAAACAGGGGAGATATATGAAGAAGAAATATGCTGTGACAGGAGCTGCCGTGGCTGCTGCGGCCGTGATTCTTGGAATCATAATTTGGGCAATGCCTCTGCTGCAGACGGCCATGATGTTTCGCGGGGTAAAAGATTACCAGGAATTTCAATATGAGATATCAATGGAGCTGTCGGAAAAAAATCTGTCAGAGGAAGAAAAAGGGCTGATAGAGGTGATTTCCTGGTGTCTGGGGGCAGAAGAGGGGATGTCATGGCGTGTGGCCGGAAGGGTGCAGGGCGATGATGTTTACGCAGAATTGTGCGGGGAAGGCGCTGAGGCTCCCGTGACAGAAATCTATCTGTGTCAGGGGAAAAGTGCCGTAAATGTGGAGATGCTCTACGAGACAATTCGACAGAATATACAGAATCTGCATCCTCTGCTGGGCAGAGTTCTGCCAGAGTGGAAGTATGGAGCATTTCTTTCCTCTGCCCAGATAGAAGAAATATTTCAGGTGGATTTGAATGAATTGCTGCAGATGGAGCTTTTGACAGAAAATCAAACGCCTTCCTGGCGTCAGGGCATTCGTGCGCTTTCTGGGATGAAGCGGGGAAAAGGAGCCCATGGAGAGCGTCAGTTTGAGACGGAAATGGAGGATTACCGCCTTCTGCTGGAATTTCAGCGGGAAGAAAATATACCGTCTATCGACGTCTTGGCTTCCGATAGGACAAAAGAGCAAAAGATAGCAGAATATTCCGGAAAAGTTTCCTTTGAGGAGACGGAGGAAATCCTGTTTCCAGAAGAATTTCTGAAGGATGAGGACGTCCGGCAGTTTGCTAAACTCTGGTCTAGGATTCAAACTCTGGTGCAGGGAGCATTTTAAATATTGTTAAAAATATCGAAACTTGAATGGGTGTCAAAGAGAATCTTTGGCGCCTTTTTCCATTTTTAGGAATAGAAATCAGATTTGAATGACAAATGCTACAAAAATATCATAAATTTTTGTAAAAAGTTTTCAGAAACACTTGACTGATATACTGGTATATCGTATGATGGGAACATAAAGAAAGAAAAAGGAGGTTCCTATGAGTAAGGTTGGTTTTATTGGTCTCGGAATTATGGGAAAACCCATGGCAAAGAACCTGTTGAAGGGAAATGTTGAGCTGATGGTGTGTGATGTGAACCAGGAAGCTGTGGAGGAAGTGAAGGCTGCAGGGGCATCCGCAGGTACATATGCAGAAATCGGCGCTCAGTGCGAAGTGATTTTTCTTATTCTGCCCAACGGCGATATTTCCAAAGATGTGCTGTTTGGAGAAAATGGAGTGGCATCCACGATTACTGCGGGAAAGACGGTCTGCGATATGAGTTCCGTTACTCCGGTGGAATCGAAAGAGTGTTATGAAGGTCTGGCAAAATTAGGCGTCGGCTTTGTGGACTCTCCTGTTTCCGGCGGAGAGCCAGGGGCAGTCAACGGAACGCTGGCATTTATGGCGGGAGGAGAGCAGAAAGATTTCGATACACTGATGCCGTATTTTGAGATTATGGGCTCCTCAGCAGTATTGATTGGCGGAAGCGGAAGCGGTTCTGTGACAAAGCTGGCAAATCAGATTATCGTAAATAATACCATTGCCATTGTATCAGAAGCATTTGTGCTTGCCTCCAAAGCAGGAGCTGACCCGGTGAAAGTTTACAATGCAATCCGCGGAGGACTGGCCGGAAGCGCGGTGTTAGACGCCAAGATTCCTATGATTGTGGAGCGCAATTTTGTGCCGGGCGGCAAAATTTCCATTAACCACAAAGACATCAAGAACGTGGTAAATACAGCCCATGCTCTGGATGTGCCGATTCCCTATTCTGCGCAGCTGTATGAAATTCTGCAGACATTGAAGATTCACGGCCATATGAATGATGACCATGGCGGAATCGTACAGTATTTTGAAGGTCTGGCAGACGTTCAGGTAAAAAAAGTGGAAGAGTAGGAAAAGAGCATTTGGAAGGAGGGATAAAGTGGCATTGAAAATTGATGTACTGAAATCCTATGCGGCCATTGACGAGGCGGCAGTGGATGCATTGCTGGCAGAGGAAATTGAGAAAAATAATAAAAAAATTGTAGTGCTGGACGACGACCCCACAGGCGTTCAGACGGTTCATGATATTTCTGTCTACACTAATTGGACGAAGGACAGCATTGCCAAAGGATTTGCGGAAGAGAACAAATTGTTTTATGTGCTGACGAATTCCAGGGGATTTACGGCGGCGGAGACGGAAAAAGCCCACAAGGAAATTGCGGCAGTGGTGGATGAAGCTGCCAAGGAAGCGGGAAAAGAATATATTTTCATCAGCCGGAGCGACTCTACACTGCGCGGGCATTATCCGTTGGAGACTATTGTGCTGAAAGAGGCATATGAGAAGAATACGGGCCGGAAAGCGGACGGAGAGATATTGTGCCCGTTTTTCAAAGAAGGCGGACGGTTTACCATCGGTGATGTGCACTATGTAAAAGATGGAGATGACTTGATTCCTGCGGCAGAGACAGAGTTTGCCAAAGATAAAAGTTTTGGCTACAAATCTTCCAACATGAAAGAGTACGTGGAAGAAAAGACAAAAGGAGCTTACAAGAAGGAAAACGTAACAACGATTTCTTTGGAAGATATTCATGCAGTAAATATTGATAAAATCGAAGAACAGCTGATGGCAGTGAAGGACTTTAATAAGATTGTGGTAAATGCTATTGATTATGTGGACGTGAAAGTATTCTGTGTTGCGCTGTACCGGGCTATGGCAAAGGGCAAGACTTTTGTATTCCGCACAGCGGCTGCGATTGTCAAAGTGATGGGAGGCGTGACAGACCAGCCTCTTCTCACAAGAGAACAGATGGTGGTAAAGGAGAGCAGCAACGGAGGAATTATTGTCGTGGGCTCTCACACGGAAAAAACCACGAAACAGTTAGAGATGCTAAAGAAAAATCCAAACATTGCATTTGTGGAATTGGATGCAACCTTAGTGAGAGATGAGAAAGCATTTGCCAAAGAGGTGGAACGCTGTCTGGCTCTGGAAGAAGAGTATATGAAGGCTGGAACCACCGTATGCGTTTACACGACAAGGGCGTTGATTACAGCTGATACGGATGACAAGGAAGACAACCTGCGTCTGGCAGTCAAAATCTCAGATGCAGTTCAGTCACTGGTAGGCAGATTGTCAATTGTTCCAAGTTTTGTCATTGCAAAAGGAGGCATTACTTCCTCTGATGTGGGCACGAAGGCTCTTGCCGTTCAGAGAGCAAATGTGCTTGGACAGATTAAGCCTGGAATTCCTGTTTGGCAGACAGGAGAGGAGAGTAAATTCCCTCTGACTCCTTATGTGATTTTCCCGGGAAATGTAGGAGAAATCAGCACCCTGAAAGAGGCGGCGGAAGTTTTAATGCAGTAATCTGACGGAAAAATTATTTTGAAAAAAATGAAGTGAACGAAAGCGGAATGACCGCTTTGTGATACAGCAAAGTATTATTTATAAAAAGGAGGAATTTGTTATGTTTATGTTTTTATCACACCCATTAGACCCCGATGGATATGCATGGCCAGGAGAACCTGTTGTAAAAGTAACACAATGTACAGACGTATCAGATGACTGCCCATTCTGCAGTTTTATGTCAGAGGTTCCCAATCACTGCGGTACCCACATGGATGCGCCGCGCCATTTTGTAAAAGATGGCCTGAACATCAACGAACTGCCTATCGAATATTTCTGCCATACAGAAGTAGCTCTTTTGGATATTCCAAAAGGGCCGGCAGAGGGAATCCACAAAGCTGATTTAGAGCCTTTTGCAGATACGCTTTCCAAAGTGTCATTTGCCCTGATTCGCACCGGAATGGAGCAGTATCGCGACACCAACCAGAACCTCTATCAGAATGAAGGCGCTTACATCGCTCCAGATGCAGGAGATTATCTCACAGAGACATTCCCGAATCTCAAAGGAGTTGGAATGGACTTTTTGGCAATTGGTTCTGCTTCCTCCAAGTGTCCGGAAGGTGAACTTCCGCCAGACTGCCACAGACATATGTTGGGATATTACACCGGAAAATTTGTAACCGGCGTAGAAGATATGCATTTGTCCGAAATTCCAAAGGGAGCAAAAATCACAAGATTTTTCAACGC
>JAAWLS010000022.1 GCA_022798035.1 Lachnospiraceae bacterium
CAGAAGCGCTTCCTCCTCCGTCAAATGACCTTTCTCGTTGGGAAACTCGTACATTCCTGCCAAAAGCCCCTTCCCCGGCCTTTTGCGCAGCACCACCCGTTCTCCATCTCTTATGATAAATACTGTTTTCTCCTCTATTCTCCTGGGTTTCGCCTTACTTTTCACTGGAAGGCTCTGCCAAAGATTTTGTTTTTCGGCCTCACAGAATTCTTTCCAGGGGCATTGCTCACAGAGAGGCGCCCCATTCGGCAGACAAACGGTAGCTCCCAGCTCCATCAAAGCCTGATTAAAAGCACCCGCATGCTCTGTAGGCATAATCTCCAGAAGGGCCTGCTCTACCTTTGTGCGCACTGACTGTTTCATAATATCAGAATCATCCGCCGATACCCGGGCAATCACCCGCAGAACATTTCCATCTACAGCCGGTACCGGAATTCCGTAGGCAATGGAAGCGACAGCCCCTGCCGTATAAGTTCCGATTCCTTTCAGTTTCCGTAATTTCTCATAATCCGCCGGAAGTTCTCCCTGATACGTTTCCATCATCGTCTGGGCTGCCGCCTGCATGTTCCGCACCCGGTTATAATATCCAAGACCTTCCCAGAGTTTTAACAGTTGTTCTTCCTGGCATTCCGCCAGAGACGCAACGTCTGGAAGAGCGGTGATAAACCGCTCAAAATAAGGTTTCACCGCCTCCACTCTTGTCTGCTGCAGCATAATTTCCGACACCCATACGCGGTAAGGAGAAGGTTCCTCACGCCAAGGCAGAATTCTTGCATTTTTCTGAAACCACTCCAATAATGGCTCCACAATCTTTTTTAATGGAAAATCTTCTAGCATATTTTCACCGTCTTTTTCTGGCCTTTATTTTTCATCAGCGCTTTGTATTTTTTCAGCCTTGACTTAGGCACTTTAATCTTTGCTTTAGAATGAATATTTTTAAAGGCTTTTGCTCCCACCTTTGTAATCTTTGTGGATTTAATGGTAATGGTTTTCAATTTCTTGGCTCCGCTGAAGGATTCTTTTCCTATGGAAGTCACATTCTTTCCAATGGTAACAGATGTGACAGCAGATTTATTTTTCAGCGCATAATCCTCCACCTTTACAATCTTAAACTTGCTGCCGTGGATTTTCACTGTGTCATAAACCTGCACTTTCTTCACATTCTTTGCAAGTCCCGCGAAAGAAACAGTCCCTTTTCCGTTCGTCTTGTTGGAAATAATCTTGTATTTATAATTTCCTGTTTTATAAATCTGTCCTTTTTTACATTTGATTTTTGCCAATTTCTTCGACTCGAGTACTTTACCACAGTCTTTGCAGGTCACAGTCCTCTTCCCAGTCTTTGTAAAAGTGGCGGCTTGTGTAGTCGTTTTCTTATGCTTATGTCCGGCGGCCTTCTTGATAACAGTTTTACATACCGTACAGGTCTGCGCTTTTGTACAGGTGGCTGCCCTGCCTGGCTTGTGGCCTGCCGCCGAAATCACTTCCACCTTTTTCTTCCCGCAGCCGCTGCAAGTCTGAGTACGCTCTCCGCTTTCCTCACAGCCTGCCTTTTTTGTGACAACCCAGGCTCCATATGAATGGATGTGAAGGGACTTACTGTACACGACAGCCGTTTCATTTGGGCTTTTGGAAATGCCATAGTACAGCATCTCATCCAAATCAATATGAAATCCATAGATATATCCGCTGCTTAATTCATCGGCAGAAGGCGTGTAAGCCGCCCTGGCCGGAATGCTGGAATCTGTCAAATCCAGAACCTGAATCGCAGAAGGAGAGGCATAATAGAGCTTGCTGCCATAGACAACGCAGCCGTCAAAATCTCCCACCCACCATCCGGAACTATTCCACTTTGGCCAGCTCTGATTCAGCCTTTTGTATTCTGCAGACTCTGTCAGTCCGGAATTGTCAAATTTATATTTATACAGCACGCCTCCTTTGTTGGCATACCAGTATCCTCCATAATAGCCAAAGGCGCTGTCCACATCATTCCAGAAATAATTGTCGTATGTTTGACTGGAAGCTGCTGCATCTGTGGCGTTCCCAGAATAAACATACTGAGTCTGCCCGTTTACAATATGCATTCCGGTTTCCGCTGTCTGAAACCAGTTGGTGCTCTTCATAAAATAATAATGTCTGGCCCTGCCCAGAAAATCTTCCAGAGGGTCATTCCAGGTAACGTCCACGTGATACCAGCTGCCTGCTATTTTCACCAGATTCCAGGCATGGTTCAAAGGCTTGCTGCTGACAACCTGGCATGGGATATTCAGCCGGTTCATCAGTTCCTGATAAGCCAATGCGTATCCCTGGCATACTGCCGTCTTATCCACAAGCGCATTGTAAGCACTA
Source organism: Lachnospiraceae bacterium (assembly GCA_022798035.1). GTDB lineage: Bacteria > Bacillota > Clostridia > Lachnospirales > Lachnospiraceae > Petralouisia. The sequence continues at coordinate 2,347 of JAAWLS010000022.1, forward strand.
TACCTTTGGAGTGTACTGTCATATTTACAGTTAGCGGCCAGATAGTCGTTGACATACAAAGCTTTCTCCAAATCCGACCAGGAAGACTCCACAGTACTCAGAATATTCCCCACTGTATTTTCATAGACACTTTTCTTTTGGCGAATGGACGCTGGGTTTTCCGTATAGTTGAAAGTAACGCTTTCCACAATTTGATTTGACGGATAATAAGTATATTTGTAATTTGAATAGTAAAAATATTTTGGATTATTATTGATGATATCCGAGATAATATTTTTCAATTCATCTACCGTAATCTGATAGCTGAGGAGACTCACACTGGGCTCCACCTGTTCCAGGGCGCTGACAAGCGCCTGCCTGGCCCCCTGCGTATTTCCTCTGGGACGGGCACTCTCCACTTCTGAAGGTTTCTTTTCCTCCAGAAAATCACCATTCTGCAGAATTCCTCCCGATGCTTCTCCTGCCGCTTTTTCTTCCGCCTGTACTGTCATATCTCTGACCCACAGCAGTGCAAAAGACAAAAACAGAATCCACAGTATGCCAGACATTCTTTTAGGCCATGCGAAACATTTCATACTTCATCCTCCTTCTCTTATATGGTATCAGCAAATATATCTGCTGTCTGCTATCAGTATAATATCTGCTGAAATGTTTCGCAACCACTTCCTGGCATAATTCAGCTAAACTGATACGCCTGGTTTTTAATATTCAGTTTACCGCAATCCGCTCTAACCGTTCCCCCATCCGGCTCAAAATCTCATTGCTGATGGTGCCTGCCCACTGCGCCATGTCCTCTGCCCTGATTTCCAGCTCTCCAGACTTTCCAATCAGCACTGCCTCGTCTCCCGCTTTCACCTGTTCAATCCCGCTGAAATCCACCATCATCTGGTCCATGCAGATGCGTCCCACAATAGGCGCAGCCTTTCCTTTGCAGAGCACATAACCACAGTTGGACAAATTCCTGGGAACACCGTCTGCATACCCGATGGATAATATGCCGATTTTACGATTTTTCCCAGCGCTGTAGGTCAATCCATATCCTGCACTTTCCCCTTGATACAGCATTTTCACGCTCTCCACTCTGGCCTTTAAGGACAGCACCGGCTTCAAATCCACCGCTGCATTGACCCAGTCGCTTTTCCCGCTTAAAATGCCGTAGAGGGCAATCCCGGCCCTTGCATAGTCAAAACACAGTTCCGAGTAATTCAAGATTCCATAACTGCCTTGAAGATGGCACTTGAATCCGTGGAATCCCCTTCTGTGAAGCTCTTCTGCCACATGCTCAAAGTGGTGAATTTGTTCCAGCGTGTAAGCCCGCTCTGCCTGCGTTATGCCGTCCGACACACATAAATGAGAATAGATTCCCGTCACTTTCAGATTGGAAAATTGAAAGATTCTGACAATTTCTTCTATATTTTCCCATCGTTCTCCCAAACGGTGCATTCCTGTATCAACACCGACATGAACCGTGAATTTTCGTCCGTCACGGTGCAGCTCCTCTGCATAATTTCCATCTACCACAGTCTGGGTCAAATCATAAGCCAGCAAATCCCTGAACTGTTCTGGATGAGAATAAGACAACACCAGGATTTCCCCGGTGATTCCTGCTTCCCGCAGTTCTATCCCCTCTGCCGCAGAAGCTACACAAAAACTCTTTACTCCATGTTCCTGAAGCGCCCGGGAGACAGGTACGGCTCCATGCCCATAAGCATTTGCCTTAACTGCAGGCATCAGAGCGCAGTCTTTCGGAAGCAGACGGCGAAATTGCTCCGTATTGTGCTTTAAATGCTCCATATCAAGCTCTATCCAGGCACGGCCTTTTTGATACATCACTATCACTCCCATCTCTATGTTTTGTTTCCATTATCTTTCTGCATTCACTCTGACTTTCTGGAATACACCATACCCGAAATCACTTTCACCGCCTCTGCCGTTCCAAATGAAAGAGCAAAAGACAAAAGGCAGACGGCCAGGTAGTGAACCAGCGACTGTTCCACAAAAATATTTTTTACTTTGAGCACTTCTGCGGCTCCCCGCACCAGAATAATACAGATGGGATGAATGATATAAACGTACATAGACACATCCCGCGCCTTTCTCCACCCTGTAATTTCCGTGTCAGAGCGCAGCAGCTCAAACAGAAAAAACATCACCGGAAGCAGGAATAAATACATACTGTTGTGTTTCTGCCACTCCAGACTGTAAGACAAAAATCCCTCTGCCAGCATACCTGTCATGGAAACCGCAACCCCCGTCAAAGCCTGGCTTCTTGGAATTTTCACTCCTCCATTAGCAATCAGCACACCCATCCACAAAAAAACCGGTGCAAAAAAGATTCCGTTTCTAGTATAGGAACTGACAAAAAAGATTCCCTCATAAACCGTTTTTAAAAAGGGCGCCTGACTTATCAGCTGATAATAACTGTCTCCCGCGGTTCCAATCACATACAAAACCACTGTCATCACAGAAATCGTCATAGGACTGCACAGGCGCATCATACCTACCAGAAACAGACAGCCTATCAGTACAGCCGGAAGATACCAGAGATGATAAAAGGGGCCGTCAAAAAAAATTTCTTTTAACCAGATTCCCGGATTCATCTCCCACTGTCCCGCGTATATTTTTACAGGCAGGTACAGTACAATGGAAACTCCATACAAAGCGGCTGTCTTTTTGAGGAATTTTTCCAGTTTCAGCGTGACATTCTCTGCCATTTCTGAGGAATGTCCTCCAAATCTCTGATAAGGCGCCAGCACAAAAAATCCGGTTACCATCAGAAAAAACGGCACGGCAATTCTTCCGATACAATATGTCACAAGAAAATCTGCCGTACTGCTGAAAGATTCAAGAGGCGCCGTATGAATTGCAACAATCAAAAAGGCCGCAGCCAGACGAAAATTGTCAATTGCCCCATAACTTCTTCTCTGCCTCATTTCCTTCTCCCTTCCACACATTATCACGCAAAATTCCCTTGTGCTCTCACCGCCAGAGTAATGACAAATCCATCTTCATTATTTCCAGACTCCCATATTCTCTCAAATTCCGGTATACTGCATTTTGTAATTTTTCCTTGTGCCCTTACATACCCGATTTGGTATCTCCACTCCTTCTCTTCTATCTCCAGAGGATGACTTTCCAAATCAAACTGCTTCAGCCACACAACGTATTCTTCCAAAGCCATATTCTCTCTCTGCATCAGCTTTGCGTGAGGCACTCCCACATAGCGGAAATGCCAGGGTTCCCCGCCGATTCCCGTGATGTCCTGCTTCTCCTCCCTGTAACGCTCCACAAATCCATAATCCGGCGCTTTTTCTCTGAACGTCTGACAGATTCCCTCATAGGGAAATTCTGGACAGATAAAATCAATTTGGGGACTGCAGGCTGCCAAATCCACAGCAAGCCCTGTCTGATGTTCACTGCAGTCCGGAAAGGCCACATATTTCTCCGTAAAATCCCTGCCGTTCTCCTGTAAGGAGTCTTCAAAAATGCGAATCTGCTCTTCTTTTTTCCGATATCCGCTGACTCCTGTAATGGATTCCATCCCCTGAATTTTCTGCAGCAGATTCCGCAGCATTCCAGCGCTTTCCTCCTCCATCTGGATTTCCGGCTGGTTTGGAAAAACAGGACACAGTTCTCTCTCTGAAAGCTGATACCTGACCGGACATTTCTGATTCACCAGCACCATGCTGCCCTGATATATTCTGTTTTCCTTTAAAATCAAGCTGCTCTGACAGTTCTCCACACGATACATATCCAGCCTCCTCCTACATTTCCAACAGCCTGCACAGAAGTTCTTCAAAAGAAATTCCGACTGCTTTCATCATGCTGGGATACCGGCTGTGAGAGGTAAATCCCGGAATGGTGTTTACCTCATTAAAATAGATTTCTCCATCCGGTGTTAAAAACAAATCCACCCTGGCAAAATAGCTGCATCCAAGCCCCCGGTAGATTTTTTTTGCCGCTTCCTGGATTTCCTCCGCCTTTTCCTTTGGAATGCGGGCAGGCACGTGAATTTTGGAAGATTTCAATGTATATTTTTCCGTGTAATCAAAGAAACCTTCCGACAGCTCAATTTCATCCACCGCACCTGTTATCAGCTCATCCTTGCCCAGAACGGCGCATCCCACTTCAAATCCCTCTATCATCTCCTCTATGACTACACAGTCGTCATATGCAAAAGCATAATCTGCGGCTGTCAGTAAATCCTCTGGTTTCATGACTTTCGTGATACCGAAAGAAGAACCTGCCCGCAAAGGTTTGACAAACAAAGGATAGCCCAGCTCACTGCCTGCGGCCTGTATTTTTTCTATGTACCCGCTCCCTGTGCCATCGGCAGTACAGAGCGTTTCTTTCCGGAAAAATTTGTAAGCACGAGGTGTTTTTATCCCGCAGGTCTCCGCCAGCCTGTGGGCCGTCTCCTTGTCCATGCAGATGGCAGAACTCATGGTATCGCATCCAATCAGCGGAATACCTGCCAGTTCCAGCACTCCCTGTACCGTTCCGTCTTCCCCGTTCTTGCCGTGAAGCACAGGCAGAGCGCCGTCTAAAGAAATTGTCTCTGTCCCCTCCTTTTTCAGTAGAAGAATTCCATGCAGCTCTCTGTTTGGTGAAACTGCCGCAGGAATGCAGCTTTCCTTTCGATGCCATCTGTCACTTGGTATCTCTTCTGGATTTCCTTGATAGAGATACCACTCTCCTGATTTTGTGATTCCAATGAGAATCAGCTCATATTTTTCAGTGTCCATGTGAGTGATGACTGCATAAGCGGACTGAAGAGACACTTCGTACTCGCTGGAACATCCTCCAAATAAAACTGCTATTTTCTTCTTTTTATCATTCATAACTTCCGTTCTCCTTTTTATTGTTTTGCAATTATCTCATGTTTCTCATACTTTACCCGCTGCAGATGACAGGCAGGTGACTTTTTTATTACAATTTTGTCATGAAAGGAATCCTCCAAAGGGATTCTGGGGCCGCCTCCTTGACGTCCTGATTTTAGCAGACAAAAAAGTACCTGCCTCGCATTTATTTTACGAAACAAGTACTTTTTTTGCTTTAATATTCTGTTATTTCTTTCCTAATGATATCTTAAGAAATTTTGTAACTGCCTTAGGAATCTTCAGCAGGCAGCTCTACCCGGAAAGTCACTTTCTCTTTCTCGCTCTCTGCCGAAATCTCTCCTCCATGAATACTCACAATTTCCTTTGCAATGGCAAGTCCCAGGCCGGCGCCTCCCGTATCAGAATTCCGGGCTTCATCCATCCGGTAGAATTTATCAAAAATCGCTGACAGTTTTTCCTTGGGAATGGTCTTACCCTGGTTGCAGAAACGAATCACAATTTTATTCTTGCCGGATTCCGCGAAAGCCTCTTTCCTGCTCCAGACTTCCTCCACAAAAATATCAATTCTGGTATTTTTGTAACTGTAAGCGATGGCGTTTTTCAAAATGTTGTTGAACACTCTGGCCAGTTTCACCGAGTCGCCGTACACCGTCACATTCTCACTGCTATGAAGCACAACCTCATTTCCCTTCTCCTCCAAAAGAGGATAGAATTCTTCTATCATCTGCAGCAGCATATAGTATAAATCTATCTTTTCCTTTTCCAAAACAATCTCCTGAATGTTGTACCTGGTAATCTCAAAAAATTCGTTGATTAGCTGTTCCAGACGGTTTGCTTTTTCCAGCGTTGTGTGCACATATTTTTCCCTCTGCTCTTTCGGCATATCCTGGGCCTCCTCCAGCAGGCTGAGATAGCCAATCACCGAGGTCAGCGGCGTCCGAATGTCATGAGCCAGGTACATGACAAGATTGTTCTTGCGCTCTTCCTCCAGCCTTGCCTCCAGCTCCCGTTTCTCCAATGTCTGCCTCAAAGCATTCAGTTTCTGCTCCATGGGGGCCATTTCCGGGGACATGACAATCTCTTTGTTATCCCCCTGCATCAGCTTGTCCACCCCTGCGTCTATCTCGTTGAAATACCGGATAAACCAGGATAATGTAAAACGAAACAGCAGCAAAAAACAGACTGCCACTGCTCCAAAAATAAACAGATAGGCGTTCTCTCTCAACCCATATTGGTAAATGTTCAAAGCATCCAGTTTGTCCAGGTGAAAAGCATCCTGCAGAAACTGCACAATCCAGTCTCCCATTCTGCGGAACCAGACCCGGCTGTACAAGGTAAAAATAATCAGAAATGTCAGGACAACCATGGCAAAAGTCCGCATAAATATCTGAAATTTGAGCTTGGAGTAACCGGAATTTTGCTTTCTGCTTTTTAAAAATCCCTGAAGGGGAAACTCTCTCTTCTCAGTTCTCTTCTTCTCAGTTCTCAATTTTATAACCCACTCCCCAGATTGTCTTGATGTATTTAGGATGCTCCACAGAATCTTTCATCTTTTCCCGCAGATGGCGGATATGAACGGTAATGGTATTGTTGCTCTTGCTGTAATACTCGTCCTTCCACACGCCGTGAAACAATTCTTCCGAGCTTACCACTTCCCCTTTCCGCTCACAGAGTATCCTTAAAATAGAAAATTCCGTGGGAGTCAGAACCAGCGGCTTCTCGTCTAACTGGCACTCATGCGTCTTCACATTCATCACCAGACCGCCGTGAATCAAAAGAGAATTGTCCTGCTCCTTCATAAATTGAGGCTGGTTATACCGTTTGTACCGACGGAGCTGGGCCTTGACCCTGGCTACCAGTTCCAGAGGCCGGAACGGTTTTGTGATGTAATCATCCGCGCCCATCATCAGACCCCGGATTTTGTCAATCTCCTCGTCCTTTGCCGTCAGCATAATCACCGGATAATTGTAATTTTCCCGAATCCTTTTGCATATCTCAAAACCGCTGACTCCCGGCAGCATAATATCCAAAATAGCCAAATCAAATCTGGTCTTTTCCACATTCTCCAGAGCCTCCTCTGCCGTGTAACAGGCAGTCACCATAAAATTCTCGCTCTCCAGGTAAAATGCCACCAAGTCAGCGATTTCTTTTTCATCATCCACAATCAAAATCTTATCTTTCATATATTTTCATCTCCCAGAAGTATGTATTGTCGAAACTTTGTCTCAATTATAACAAAGACTTTCTGGAAATTCCTATTTTATTTCCCTTAAAAATATTAATATTTTCATAAGATTAGGGTGTCAAAAGCTCCCTTCTGACACCCTAATCTTATGAAACGAACCTTCAGGCCTCGTCAATGGCCTTTCCGATATCGCTGCGCATATACTTATTATCAAATTCCACCCACGCTGCAGCTTTGTACGCATTTGCCCGGGCTTCTTTTAAATCTGCTCCTTTGGCGGTAACTCCCAGCACACGTCCGCCGTTTGTGACAATGTTTCCATTCTTCAAGGCCGTTCCGGCGTGGAAACACTCATATCCCTCTTCCGTCTCAAAGCGCTCCAATCCCTTGATTTCAAAGCCTTTCTCGTAGGAAACAGGATAACCGTCGGAGGCCAGCACCACGCAGACTGCCGCATTGTCCTCAAACTGTAAGTCAACATCCTCCAAGCTTCCATCCACACAGGCTTCCATCACCTCTATCATATCATTCTTCATTCTGGGCAGAACAACCTGCGCCTCTGGGTCTCCAAACCGTGCATTGTATTCCAGTACTTTTGGTCCCTCTTCCGTCAGCATCAGACCAAAGAAAATGATTCCGGTAAAAGGACGTCCCTCTGCGGCCATGGCGTCCACGGTCGCCTGATAAATATGTTTCCTGCAGAACTCATCCACTTCCTTCGTGTAGAAAGGACTGGGAGAAAAGGTTCCCATACCTCCCGTATTCAGCCCCTGGTCTCCGTCTTTGGCCCGTTTATGGTCCTGGGCAGAGGACATAATTTTTATGGTCTTTCCGTCTACAAAAGACAGCACAGATACTTCCCGGCCTGTCATAAATTCTTCCACCACCATATGATTTCCAGCGGAACCGAATTTCTTATCTTCCATAATTTCCTTCACTCCGGCCTTCGCTTCCTCCAGAGTATTGCAAATCAGCACTCCTTTTCCCAGAGCCAGTCCGTCCGCTTTTAAGACGATGGGCATTTTGGCCGTCTCCAGATAGGCAAGGGCTTTTCTGGAATCGTCAAAAGTCTCATAGGCAGCTGTCGGAATATTGTATTTTTTCATCAAATCCTTGGAAAATGCTTTGCTTCCCTCCAGGACAGCCGCATTCTTCCTGGGGCCGAATACACGCAATCCCTCTGCCTCAAATACATCCACCACGCCGCCTACCAGCGGGTCGTCCATTCCGATAATAGTGAAGTCAATTTCTTTCTCCTTGGCAAAGGCGGCCAGTTTCTCAAACTCCATGGCGCCGATGGATACACACTCTGCAATCTGTCCGATTCCGGCATTTCCTGGCGCGCAATAGATTTTGTCTACTTTGGGGCTCTTAGCGGCGCTTGCCGCAATGGCGTGTTCCCTTCCGCCGCTGCCTACGATTAATACTTTCATATCTGAGTTCTCCTTTTCCCTGTTCTTCACTGCTGAATCAAAACTTTGCCGTTCTCTGTCTGCACTTTTCCATTGGCAATCAAATCAATGGCCCGGGGCAGAATCTTCCACTCTGCCTGTTCCATCACACGCCGCTGCAAAATTTCCGGTGTGTCCCCCTGTTCCACTGCCACTGGCTGCTGGAGAATAATGGGCCCTGTGTCCGTGCCTTCATCCACAAAATGCACTGTGGCACCTGTCACTTTCACGCCTCTTACCAGCGCACCTTCATGAACCTTCAGCCCATAATAACCTGTGCCGCAGAAGGAGGGAATCAGCGAGGGATGCACATTGATAATCCGATTCCTGTACTTTTTTATCACCATCTCCGGAATCACTACCAAAAAGCCTGCCAGCACCACCAAATCCACCTGATAACTATCCAGCTGCTCCAAAAAAGCCTGATTAAAGCTTTCTCTGTCTGGAAACTGTTTCGGAGAAATGCATATGCCTTCAATCCCATGCATTTTTGCCCTCTCCAAGGCATACGCTCCAGGGTTATTGCTGATTACCGCCGCAATCTTTGTGTTCGTGATAGTCTTATTTTCAATTCCATCTATCACCGCCTGTAGATTTGTGCCGCCGCCGGACACACAGACTGCTATTTTCAGCATAAGGTTACTCCCTTCTCTCCTGCTTCCACTTTTCCAATCACATAGGAAACCTCTCCTGCTTCCTGTACCGCCTTCTGTACCTTTTCCACATCCTCCGCATCCACTGCCAGCACCATGCCGATTCCCATGTTGTAAGTGTTGTACATCATCTTCTCTTCCACCTGTCCCTCACGGGCCATCATACGGAAGATAGGGGGAACTTCATAACTGTCCTTCTTGATAACCGCACGTTTTCCTTCCGGCAGCATTCTGGGCACATTCTCATAAAATCCGCCGCCGGTAATGTGGCTGCAGGCCTTCACACGAACCCCTGCTTCTTTCACACAGCGAAGGGCCTTCACATAAATCTTGGTGGGCGCCAGCAGAGCCTCTCCAAGCGTCTGCCCCAGTTCTTCATAATAAGTATTCAAAGTCTCTTTGTCCATCTGAAAAATTTTGCGGACCAGAGAAAATCCGTTGGAGTGAACGCCGGAGCTGGCCAGGCCAATCAGAACATCTCCCTCCTTCACATCCTTGCCGGTGATAATATCTTTTTCATCCACCACGCCCACTGCAAATCCTGCAAGGTCATACTCGTCCTCCGGATAAAATCCCGGCATCTCTGCCGTCTCGCCGCCAATCAGCGCCGCGCCGCTCTGAACGCATCCCTCTGCCACGCCTTTCACAATGGTTGCAATTTTTTCCGGAAAATTCTTGCCGCAGGCAATATAGTCCAGGAAAAACAACGGTTCACCGCCTGCGCAGGCGATATCATTCACACACATTGCCACGCAGTCAATTCCAATCGTATCATGTTTGTCCAGCATAAATGCCAGTTTCAATTTCGTTCCCACTCCATCTGTGCCAGATACCAGAGCAGGTTTCTCCATATTTTTGAACTTTTCCATGGAAAATGCACCGGAAAATCCTCCTAACCCTGTCAGCACCTCCGGCCGCATGGTCTGCTGCACATGCTTTTTCATCAGCTCCACAGATTTATAACCTGCCTCAATATCTACGCCTGAATTCTTGTAATCCATCTCTTTTCCTCCTGTACTTGCGGACTCTGCTTTACATCAAACACCGTAATTTTCAATCAAACATACCGTAACATTTTCGTAGGCCGGCATGTCTGCGGCTTAAGGCTCTGATTAATTATGGTAATTTTTATATCCCACTTCTTTCAGGCGGGCATCTTTCGCCTCCACCTGTTCCTTTAACTTTTTAGAATACTCTTTCAGCCTTCCCAGCAATGATTCGTCGGAAACAGCCAAAATTTTTGCTGCCAAGAGCCCTGCATTGGCCCCGCCGTTGATAGCCACCGTTGCAACTGGAATGCCTGAGGGCATCTGGACAATAGAATAGAGAGAATCTCTGCCTCCCAAAGAAGTGGTGTGCATGGGAATGCCAATCACCGGCATAGGAAAAATGGCGGCGCACATGCCTGGCAGATGAGCAGCCATTCCCGCTCCCGCAATAATCACTTTCAATCCTTTTTCCTCCGCAGATTTGGCATATTCAAAAAATACGTCCGGCTCCCGGTGGGCAGAAATAATCGTCATTTCATATTCCACACCCAGCTCTTCCAGAATATCCGCCGCTTTTGCCATCACAGGCATATCTGAATCACTGCCCATTACAATTCCTACTTTTGCCATATTATTTTCTCCTTTTTCTCTTCCATAAAATTCTCTCTGTATTTCATGCTGTATCTGCAGTCATCTGATTCTGACAGACTCCAGACATTTTAATCCTGATATTTTGCAAAGCCCTGTACTATCTGCTGAACACTATTCAGGCGTTTCTTGGCTTCCCTGGCCTCATTCTCATTCTGCTTGCTGCGCTCTTCTGCTTCCAGCGCGCTGGCTGATACTTCCTGGCTGGTGGCAGAGAGCTGGCTGATGCTCTCAATAATACTGTCATTGGATTGAACCAGATTTTCAATCTTGGAATCAATGCCGGAAATCCGCTGGGTCAGGGTCGCCACATTGTCACGGATATCATTGAAGTCTTTCGCTGCATGCTCTATCATCTCATTCTGCTGGCTCATGGCATCAATGGAAACTCCCACAATGTCAACCGCCTCCTGCGCATTTGTATTTAACTCCTGTACGATACCAGAAATCTGCTCTGTGGACTTCCTGGTCTCCTCTGACAATTCTCGTATCTGTTCTGCCACGACCGCAAATCCTCTTCCTGCCTCTCCCGCCCTTGCGCTCTCAATGGAGGCATTCAGGGCAAGCAGATTTGTCTGGCTGGATATCTCAAAAATGACCTCTGTAATCTGCTGCACTTCCTTTGCCTTTTCCTGAAGCTGTGACATGGAAGCTGCCACGTGGTCATTGGTCTCTTCGATGGTTTTGGCACTGGAGCGCATCCGATTAATCAAATTCATACTCTCCGCCACTACACGTGCAGAATTATCTGCCGCTTCCACCATAATCTTGGCATTTTCTGCAGTCTCTCCAATGGCTTCCTGAATCTGGGCTGTCATGGTCGTCTGCTCTTGAACGCTCTCCGCCGTCACCTGAGTGCTGACAGAAATTTCCTGAATGGAACTATGTACCACCTGAGAGGAATTCCGGAGATTTTCTACCAATCCGTCCGTCTGTTCCACTTCCTCTTTCACTTCCTCTGAAATCCGGAGAATATCTTCCATCATCCGGCTCTGTTTCGTCTGCTCGTCCTTTATGGTCCACACTGTATCATGGTCAAAATTCTTGGCAGCTCTCGCTGTGATATGGTAGGCAACTGTAATCAGAACTCCAATCAGCATGGCAACCATGGATTCCATATCTTCAAACAATTTACCGTTCATTGCCATTATTGCAGCCCGCAGCAGCATAAAAGCCATAATCAGGCCGAAGGTTCTCTTCTCAAACTTCCTATCATAATAGAGAATCAGCGCAAACATAACCGGAAATACATACGTACAAACCATAATGTTATCTCCAGTCACCATCAGATATCCCCATCCCACCAGATAGCTGGCCAGCATCAGATACCTCAGAGATATTCCGGACTTGTCCTTAAAATACAGTACCCAGCTGGCAATCACGCCAATCGGCAGAACCGCGGCCGGAACAAACGCCAGTTTTCCATAACTGCTCTCTCCGGACAGGCTCTGCGTCAACAGCGCTGAGAAAATCAACACATCCATAAACGTCATCAGCCACAGTACAGTGTGATTGGCCTTGGCATCCCGCGCTTCTTTTTTGCTGTATTTGCGTACCTTTAACTTAAATTCTCCCAACTCATTGTTTTTTTTCTCTTCCATCTTT
>JAAWLS010000023.1 GCA_022798035.1 Lachnospiraceae bacterium
GGGCGGATTGTTTCTTTTGAGCCGCCTCTGGCAGGGAAAGGCGATATTGGCTGGAATCCTGTTTCCGATGATTTTGTATCTGGGCATGCGGATTTTTATGATGAAAGGGAAACCTGCAGACTGGCTGCTGTTGTCTGTTGTTTTGTGTGCCTGCTGCATGGCGTCATGGACGGGGATTCTGCTGGGAGCAGTTATGGTTGGTATACTTGGGATTTTATCGGCATGGCGGCAAAAAAGCATTCGGCCCTTGTTGTATTCTGTCCTTTGCTGCTTGCCGAATCTGCTCTGTATGGTTATGTACCTTGTAATTTGATAGGAGGTCTGGTTTGAGAGAAACATTTCATATAATCATGTCTATGTATGATTCTTATAACGGAACGGGTATGCAGCCTGCGCTTTGCTTTGCCTGTCTGATTTATCTAATGGTTCAGAAAAAAGAGAAAGAAAAACGATTTTTATTTTTGGGATATACATTGCTGTTTTTCATCATTTGTTTTTTTCCTCTGACCGCCAAAGCTGTCATGCGGGTGTGCACGGGAGAAGAAATGTATTGGAGAATGTTCTGGCTGCTGCCGTCTGCGATTATTACGGCATATACAGCCGTAGTAATTTTAATGCAGGCAGATGGGAAAATAAAACGGTATCTGCTGTTGTCTGTTATGCTTCTTGTGATAGTGATGACCGGGACAAACGTGTACAGCGGAGCAGTTTTTGAGCGTAAGCAGAATCACTATAACCTGCCGCAGGCAGCGATGAATATTTGTGATATCGTGGAACAGGATGCCAAGGCAGACGGAATTACCCATAAGAAACTGATTGCAGCCCATGAAATTTTGTCCTCGGTCCGGCAGTATGATGCAGATATTTTGCAGCCTTATGGATACGATGTGCTTTGCGGAGGGAAACCAGATACAGAAGCGGCAGCTCAGATTTATAGAATTATGGACGCCGAAGAGAAAAACTGGGAAGCGCTTGGTTTTTATGCGGCCATGGATGACTGTAATTATCTGGCTTACCCGGCAGCAGAAGGGGACATAGAAGGACTTACTGATTGTGGATTTGATATTGTGGGCGCAGAGGAAGAATATTATATTTACCGCAGGGACGATGGTAAGGAGAGATATAAAGGCAGGTGGCTGATTACACAGTATGGACTTGGCGAAGGTCAGCAGTTGATGTTTTATACCATGCAGGATTTGGAAGGGCATTTAATCGTAGTCGATGGGGGCTGGACAACTGATGCTGATAATGTCAGAGAAATCATTACGAGGCTTGGCAGCCATGTTGACGCATGGATTCTTACGCATCCACATCCAGACCATATAGGAGCTTTTACAGAACTTTATAAGAATTTAGGGAGCATTAAAATAGATAAAGTTTATACCGTGGATATGGCGGAGCCCGAAGTTTGTTTGGAAACAGCGCCATGGGATGACACGGCCATATATGAAGAATTTAAAAAACTGGATATTCCTCAGCTTACTTATGTGTATGCAGGAGATACTTTTGAAATAAAAGGGCTTGCGGTTGAAGTGTTAAATGCGTATGATGATAATGTAAAGAAGTTATCTGAGGATTTACTCAATGACGGCTCTATGATGTTTCGGGTTACGGCAAAAGAAGAATCTATGCTTTTTTGTGCAGATGTGGGAAGGGATATGAGCGATTATCTTTTAAAAACGTATGGCGATGATTTAAAGTCAGATTATATCCAGATGGGACATCATGGCAATGGCGGATTAAAAAGTGATTTTTACAAAATGGTGAGAGCAAAGAAAGCATTTTTTGATGCACCGGACTGGTTGATGAACGATAAAAGCGGACGATATACAACGATGAAAAATACATATCTCATGGCGTCAAACGGTGCAAAGATTTATAGTTTTTCGACAGCTCCGAATCAGATGATACTGAAATAAATGGATTGTATTTTTGATACAGGTTGTGTTATAATTTGAAAGAATTAGAGATTATTTCAAGAAGAGAAAGGGAGATGGAGAATCTTATGAGCAAAAAACCTACGGTATTGATGATTTTGGATGGATTTGGGCTGAATGAAAAACATGAGGCAAATGCCGTATACGAAGCAAATACGCCTAACATTGACAGGCTGATGAAAGAGTACCCCTTTGTCAGGGGATATGCAAGCGGACTTCATGTGGGTCTGCCGGACGGCCAGATGGGTAATTCTGAGGTTGGGCATCTGAATATGGGTGCAGGGAGAATTGTATACCAGGAATTGACCAGAATTACCAAGGAGATTGAAGATGGAGATTTCTTTAAAAATGAGGCGTTGTTAAAAGGAATGAAAAATGCCAGAGATAATCACTCATCTCTGCATTTATACGGGCTGTTGTCAGACGGCGGTGTGCACAGCCACAATACACATTTATACGGTCTGCTGGAGATGGCAAAACGGGAAGGCATTGAGAAAGTATACGTACATTGTTTCTTAGATGGACGTGACACAGCGCCTACTTCCGGCAAAGGTTTTATGGAAGCATTGGAAGAGAAAATGAAAGAAATCGGCGTAGGGCAGATTGCCACAGTGACAGGCCGCTATTATGCAATGGACCGCGACAACCGCTGGGACCGTGTGGAGAACGCTTATAAAGCTATCGCCAATGGAGATGGAAAGCGCGTGGCTAATGCGGTGGAGGCAGTGGCAGCATCTTATGCAGAAGATATTACGGATGAATTTGTAGTGCCTACCGTAGTGGAGAAAGATGGAAAGCCTGTTGCAACCATAGAGGATAACGACACGATTATTTTCTTTAACTTCCGTCCGGACCGGGCAAGAGAGATTACCAGAACATTCTGTATGGAGGATTTTGACGGATTTGACAGAGGCCCCAGAAAGAAAGTAACTTATATCTGCTTTACAGAGTATGACGTGACGATTCCAAATAAGACGGTGGCCTTCCACAAAGTGGAACTGACCAATACATTCGGACAATTTTTGGCAGACAACGGCAAGACGCAGGCCAGAATTGCAGAGACAGAAAAATACGCTCACGTTACATTTTTCTTTAATGGAGGCGTGGAAGAGCCCAATAAAGGAGAGGACAGAATCCTTGTGAATTCTCCCAAGGTGGCAACCTATGATTTAAAACCGGAGATGAGCGCTTATGAAGTGTGCGATAAACTGGTAGACGCCATCAAATCTGAAAAGTATGATGTGATTATCATCAACTTTGCGAATCCGGATATGGTAGGCCATACCGGTGTAGAAGCAGCGGCCATCAAGGCTGTGGAAGCAGTGGATTCCTGCGTGGGCAAAGCTGTAGCGGCTGTGGAAGAGACAGGCGGCGCTATGTTCCTCTGTGCAGACCACGGAAATGCAGAGCAGTTAATTGACTATGAGACAGGAGAGAGCTTTACGGCTCATACTATCAATCCAGTTCCTTTTATCCTGATTAATTATGACAAGGACTACACGTTGAGAGAGGGCGGCTGTCTGGCGGACATTGCGCCTACGCTGATTGAGATTATGGGAATGGAACAGCCCAAAGAAATGACAGGAAAGTCACTTCTGGTAAAGAAATAAAACAGGTAAATAGCAGAATGCCGCAGGTTCGTCAAAGCAGATGAGTCTGCGGCATTGGTGAGAATGGAGGAAAGAATGAGTATTCAGGAATTTAAACCGGTAAAAGAAGGAAAAGTACGTGAAGTCTATGACAATGGCGGCAGCCTCATTATTGTGGCTACAGACCGAATTTCAGCCTTTGATGTAATTTTGAAAAATGAGATTACCAAAAAAGGTACAATTTTGACTAAGATGTCTGAATTTTGGTTTGATTTTACCAAGGACATTGTGCCGAACCATATGATTTCCACGAAAACTGCGGACATGCCTGCATTTTTCCAGAACGAGAGATTTGATGGAAAGAGTATGAAGTGCAAGAAGCTGGACATGCTGCCAGTAGAGTGCATTGTGCGGGGTTACATTACAGGAAGCGGATGGGAGAGCTATCAGAAGAATGGAACAGTCTGCGGAATCAAACTGCCGGAAGGGCTGAAAGAATCTGATAAACTGCCGGAGCCCATTTATACTCCTACCACAAAAGCGGATTTGGGACTTCACGATGAGCACATTACTTTTGAGGACAGCGTGGACATTCTGGAAAAGCTGCACCCGGGCAAGGGCGCAGCTTATGCCGGGCAGATTAAGGATTATACCATTGAACTCTACAAAAAATGTGCAGAATATGCCCAGAGCAAAGGGATTATCATTGCAGACACCAAATTTGAATTTGGATTGGATGAAAATGGAGTGGTAGTGCTGGGAGATGAAATGCTGACGCCGGACAGTTCCAGATTCTGGCCTGTAGAAGGATATGAACCGGGCAAATCCCAGCCTTCCTTTGACAAACAGTTTGTGAGAGACTGGCTGAAACAGAATCCCGACAGCGATTATTTACTGCCGGAAGAGGTAATCGGCAGAACGATTGATAAATATAAAGAAGCCTATGAACTTTTGACTGGAAAAAAATTTGCGTAAAGTCTGACTGGAGAATTGCATGAATAAAGATATAAAAGAAATCGACGGAGATTTTGACAACCTCCGGGAAGAATGTGGTGTGTTTGGAATCTATGATTTTGACGGAAATGATGTGGCTTCTACCATTTACTACGGCTTGTTTGCCCTCCAGCACAGAGGACAGGAAAGCTGCGGAATTGCAGTCAGCGAGACAGGCGGGCCCAAGAGAAAGGTGACATCCTACAAAGGAATGGGACTGGTGAATGAGGTGTTTACCCAGGAATCTTTGGAGGGCATGAAGGGAGATATTGGAGTAGGCCATGTGCGTTATTCCACAGCCGGAGCCTCTACCCGGGAAAATGCCCAGCCTCTGGTACTGAATTATGTAAAGGGGACTTTGGCACTGGCCCACAATGGAAATTTAATTAATGCCAATGAGCTGCGGAGAGAGTTAGAATACACGGGAGCCATTTTCCAGACCACCATTGATTCTGAGGTAATTGCTTATCACATAGCCAGAGAACGGCTGAAATCTTCTACGGTGGAGGAGGCGGTGAAACGGGCAGTCCGTAAAATCAAAGGGGCCTTTTCACTGGTGGTTATGAGCCCCAGGAAATTGATTGCCGTTCGGGACTCCTTTGGTTTTAAACCGCTGTGTATTGGAAAGCGGGACAATGCTTATATTGTCACCTCTGAGAGTTGTGCGCTGGAAACCATAGGAGCTGAGTTTGTGCGGGATGTGCTGCCCGGTGAGGTGCTCACTATCACACCGGAGGGAATAAAGTCAGACACCACACTTTGTACGCAAAAAGAAAAAGAAGCCAGATGTATTTTTGAATATATTTATTTTGCAAGACCAGACAGCCGTATTGACGGAGTCAGCGTTTATAATTCCAGAATCCAGGCAGGGCGTTTTCTGGCGATGGATTCTCCAGTGGAGGCAGATTTGGTGGTGGGTGTGCCGGAATCCGGAAATGCGGCGGCCCTTGGGTACGCTATGGAGTCTGGAATTCCCTATGGAAACGCTTTTGTGAAAAACGGCTATGTGGGGCGTACTTTTATCAAGCCAAAACAGAGCAGCCGAGAATCCAGCGTGCAGGTAAAATTAAATGTGCTGGCGGAAGCCGTAAAAGGGAAACGAGTCATTATGATTGATGATTCCATTGTACGGGGAACCACCTCCGACCGCATTGTGCGGATGGTGCGGGAAGCCGGAGCTGTGGAAGTGCATATGAGAATTTCTTCGCCTCCATTTTTGTGGCCCTGTTACTTTGGAACAGATATTCCCGAGCGAGAGCAGCTGATTGCCTATAACCGAACAATTGAAGAGATTTGTCAGGTGATAGGGGCAGATTCCCTGGGATATTTGGAAGTCAGCCGGTTGGAAGAGCTTGCAGAGGGGCTTCCTATCTGTAAAGGCTGTTTTACCGGGAAATATCCCATGGAACCTCCTGTCCAGGACATCAGAGGAGATTATGAGCGATAAGCAGCGACGGTGGACGCGCACAAAAGTATTCTGTCTGCTTGCAGACAAGAAGACTTTTGTGCGTGGACATTGGAGTGCAACGGACACCGGGAAGAAGCGGAGCGGATGGCCGGTGAGCGTCGCAGCTTAAGAAGAAAAGTTGAATGAAGGAACGGACACCGGGAAGAAGCGGAGCGGATGGCCGGTGAGCGTCGCAGCTTAAGGAAAGAAAGGAGAATACTATGTCAACAGACAGATACAACAGCCCGTTATCGGAGCGGTATGCCAGCAGGGAAATGCAGTATATTTTTTCCCCAGATATGAAATTCCGCACCTGGAGAAAACTGTGGATTGCCCTTGCCGAGACGGAGATGGAACTGGGATTAAGTGAAGATGGGAAACCTGTGATTACCCAGGAACAGATAGAGGAATTGAAAAGCCACGCAGAGGACATCAATTATGACGTGGCAAAAGAGAGGGAGAAATTAGTGCGGCACGATGTGATGAGTCATATCTATGCCTACGGACAGCAGTGTCCAAAAGCGGCGGGAATCATTCATCTGGGCGCAACCTCCTGCTACGTGGGAGATAACACGGACATTATCGTGATGCGGGAGGCTTTAAAGCTGGTACACCGCAAATTAGTGAATGTGATTGCAGAACTGGCTAAATTTGCAGAAGAGTACAAAGATTTGCCAACCCTTGCCTTCACTCATTTTCAGCCTGCCCAGCCTACGACGGTGGGCAAGCGTGCCACCCTCTGGCTGCAGGAATTTCTGATGGATTTGGAAGATTTGGAATATGTGATGGGAAGCCTGAAACTCTTGGGTTCTAAAGGAACTACGGGAACCCAGGCAAGTTTCCAGGAATTGTTTGCGGGAGACCAGGAGACGATTGAAAAAATTGACCCTATGATTGCAGAGAAAATGGGATTTGAGGAATGTTATGCTGTGTCAGGCCAGACTTATTCCAGAAAAGTGGATACCAGAGTGCTGAATGTGCTGGCTGGAATTGCAGCCAGCGCCCATAAAATGTCCAATGACATCCGTCTGCTCCAACATTTGAAGGAAGTGGAGGAGCCTTTTGAGAAAAACCAGATTGGTTCTTCCGCTATGGCGTATAAGAGAAATCCCATGCGGAGCGAACGTATTGCCTCTCTGGCCCGCTACGTGCTGGCAGACGCATTGAATCCGGCAATTACATCTGCTACTCAATGGTTTGAGCGGACTTTAGATGACTCCGCCAACAAACGTCTTTCCATACCAGAAGGATTTTTGGCAGTGGATGGAATTTTAGATTTGTGTCTGAATGTGGTGGATGGACTTGTGGTATATGACAAAGTAATCCGCAAACATATGATGGCGGAACTGCCCTTTATGGCTACGGAAAATATTATGATGGATGCTGTGAAAAACGGCGGCAACCGCCAGGAAATGCATGAGAAAATCCGCCAGCTTTCCATGGAGGCCGGAAAGAATGTAAAAGTGGAAGGAAAAGACAATAATCTTCTGGAACTGATTGCGGCAGACCCTGCCTTTAATCTCACGCTGGAAGAACTGAACGCTTCCATGGAGCCGTCAAAATACGTGGGACGCGCGCCCCTTCAGGTAGAAAAATTCCTGAAACAAGTGGTAAATCCTGTGCTGGAGGAGAAGAAAGAACTGCTGGGCATGACAGCAGAAATCAATGTATAGGAGAAGAAAAAACTGCTGCAGAATTTGACATCTGCAGCGGTTTCTTTTTATCAATCAACTTGATATGTCAAAAGATAGAGGCAGATTCTGAGAAATAGAATTGACAGGGGATTTTTTACTCTTTACAATGAGTTTCGTGTAGAAATGAACCATGGGAGGATTTTATGAGATATATAGAGATGGAACGGGTGCAGCCTGGAATGATGCTGGGTCGGGGAATCTATGATTTTTCAGACCGCAATCTCTTGTCAGATGGAAAAGTGCTGACAGAAGAATTGATTGAGCGGTTGATGGAGCGAGGCTATCCCGGCGTTTATATAGAGGATGAACTGTCAAAAGATATACAGATTCAGGAAGCGATTTCTGCGGAGCTGCGCAATCATGCGGTTCGTTCTCTGCAGGATTTGAATATTGACGAGGCGGTTGAAGTCGCGAAAAAAATCGTGGAACAGATTTTGGAATCCAAAACGGTTTCTCTGGATTTGGTGGATTTACGTTCTTTTGACGATTACACCTACCGCCATTCTGTGAATGTGGCAGTACTTTCCACAGTGATTGCCATGGGGCTGGGCTATAGCCATGAGGATTTAATTGAGATATGCGTTTCAGCCATTTTTCATGATTTAGGCAAACTGCTGATTGACAAAGAAATTTTAAATAAACCGGGCAAACTGAGCGCCATGGAAAATGAGGTGATGCGGCATCATCCTCAAATGTCTTATGATATGCTGGCTGAAAAATGGAACATTTCTGCAAAAGTACGAATGGGAGCGTTGTGCCACCATGAGAATGAAGACGGCAGCGGCTATCCCAACGGGCTCTTTGGAGAGAATATACATCCCTTTGCAAAAATTATCCATGTGACAGACGTTTATGATGCGTTGTCCTCCAAACGTCCCTACAAAGATGCCTGTTCTTTTTCTGAGGCATTGGAATATCTTATGGGAGGGTGCGGAACACTGTTTGACAAAGAGGTTGTGGATGCCTTTTTGAGATATGTGCCCGTCTATCCTAAGGGTTCTATGGTGGAATTGTCAGATGGAAGGGAGGCAATTGTACTGGAAAATTCTTCTCTGAATCTGCTGCGTCCAAAACTGCTTTTGATGGACGGCGATGTCCTGGATTTGATGGAAGGAAAAGGGAACCGCAGCATTACGATTCTGCGCCAGGCAGGGGGAAGAGTAATGAAGTCGGAGGAGATTGGTGAAAATGAAAAGGGACGGAACGTCAGGAGACAGCATATTCTGGTGGTGGACGATATGATTACCAGCCTGAAAACCGTGAAAAAGGTTTTAGAAAAAGAATATCAAGTCTCTCTTGTGAAATCAGGGGAGCAGGCGCTGGCTTTTCTGGAGAAAGCGCAGCCAGACTTGATTTTGATGGACATTGCCATGCCCAATAAAAACGGAATTGAGACCGTAAAAGAGATGAAAGAGCAGATTCCAAAAGAAATCCCTGTGATTTTTCTGTCCTCCATTCGGGATTTACATACAGTTCTGGAGTGCAAAGGGGTGCACGCAGCAGATTTTATCATCAAGCCTTTTGACGCATTTTATCTGCAGGAGCGGGTGCAGGCCGTATTGGAGGAAGCAAATGCCTGAATTATATTTAATACTGCAGATTGCAGGGGCTATGCTGGCGCTGGAGAGAAGCATCACTTGTATTTTCAAAAACAGAATGTACTGGAAGTCAACGGCATACAGATGATGAAAGAGACGCCGGGACTTTTTAGCTATATGTTTCAATTTGGATTTCTGTCTGTACTGGTGGCACTGTGTGTCTTTGCTCTGATTGTCTATATGAAACGGAAAGATACCGTTCAAAAAGGCAGACGGGTTAAAATGAGGCTGCTGGTAATTGGAACGGTGATTCCGCTGGTGGGAAGTATTTTGTATGTGACTAACTGTTTGGAAGAAAACACAGCGGCTTCCCTGAGTATGCTGGCAGAAGGCGTTATCGTCATGTTTTCCCTGAATAAATATCATTTTCTGGACGTGATTCAAAATGCCAGGGATGTGGTTGTAGACACTATGAGCCTGGCATTGATTATTGCAGATGAAGAATTTTACTATCTGGATTCCAATCAGTATGCAAAAGCGATTTATCCTGGTCTGAAAGAGCTGGAGGAGGGAAGTTATCTTCCGGAAAAAATGCCGGAAATTTATGAATTGTTTCAGGAAAGAAATACAGAAGAATTGTTTATTGGAGAGCGGTATTATGAGTGCCGGGTGTCCCATGAAAGAGGAATGCAGGGATATGCCCTCTGTATTTATGATGTGACAGAGCAGAAAAAATATACGGAACAGCAGGAAAAGATGCGGCAGAAAGCCCAGCAGGAGAATGAGGAGAAAAGCCTGTTTCTGGCTAATGCAAGCCACGAAATCCGCACCCACATGAACGTGATTTTGGGAATGAGTGAAATCAGCCTGCACCGAAGCGTAAATCCGGCTATGGAGTATGTGCTGAAAAGCATTTACAGCGCAGGAAAGGGACTGCTGGATATGATTAACGGCATTTTGGATTTCTCCAAAATGGAAGCGGGGAAAATGGAACTGCAGGAAATCCCCTATTCCCTGGAGAAAATTTTGGTAGATATGGCGAATATGGTCTATGCGAAACTGTACCAGAAACCAGTGAAATTTTCTTTGGAAATCGGCCCGATGGTACCAGGCAAGCTAATTGGAGACAGCAGCAAAATACGGATTATTCTCACAAACCTTCTGGGAAATGCCATGAAGTATACAGAAGAAGGAAACATTTCTCTCTATGTGGAAGGAAAAGACTGCGCCGATGGGGAAGTCAGCCTGATGTTTCAGGTGAAAGATACCGGAATGGGGATGAATAAGGAAGATGCCGTCCATATTTTTGAAAATTATACTCAGGTGGGTGCTTACACGAAAGCTCGGGAAAAAGGCACAGGTTTGGGACTTGCCATCACAAAAAGGATGGCGGAGCTCATGGACGGAACGATTGCCGTGGAGAGCCAGGTGGGAAAAGGAACGCTTTTTCAGGTGTCTGTCAGACAGAAATGTTTTGGACAAGAAATGCTTCCCAGCCGGAAAATCTGCAGGGAAGACGTGCGAAATTATATGAGAAATGAAAATGTGGTGGACAAGGTGACTGCTTCCTATCCGGGTATGGCGGCTCTGGTGGTGGACGATATGAAGGCGAATGCACTGATTGCGGCTGGAATTTTGGAATTGTACGGAATTGACAGCGATATTGCAGGAAATGCAGCGGAAGCTTTTGATATGATGAGACAGAAGAGTTATGACGTGCTGTTTGTGGACCAATTGATGCCTGAAATGGACGGAGCGGCCATGGCAAAACAGCTTCGGAAAGAGCAGGACTGGGATGCAGTTCCCATGATTGCGCTGACAGGGAACCGGGGAGAGGAAAATGAACGGCTGTTAAGAGACAGCGGATTTGATGATGTTTTAGAGAAACCAATAGACAAGGGAAAACTCGAGGGAATTTTGACAGAGTATTTGGGACAGAGAAAGGAGAGAAAAGCGGAAATCTACCGTGCTTATGCCCGGGAATTAGGACAAATCGGAGGATGCCTGGAACGACAGCTGCAGGAAAATCTGGAAAATTTTCTCATCTATGTTCATGGAATTAAGGGTTCCAGCAGAAATCTTGGAATGCTGGAGCTGGGAGATTTTGCAGAGCGTATGGAGGCGGCTGGAAGAAAAGAAGAGAGAGAAGAGATTCAAAGAGAGCTTCCATCCTTTTTGAAATTGCTGAAGGAGACAGAGGAGAGAGTAGAAAAGGAGCTGAGAAATCTTTGCCCGGCTTTGCCAGAACAGCATTGTCGAAAAGGGGAATGGGACAGGGACATTCTGATGAGTTTGGCGGAAGCATTGGATAATTTTAATTTGGACAAAGCAGAGGAAATTATGAAAAACTTGCGGAAATACACTTATGAGGAGAGAGAACAGAATTTTTTAGATTCTCTGCAGGAAGATATTGAAAATCTGGACTATGAAATTGCGGCAGAAAAGATAAAATCTTTTGCATAATCCCTGAAATTTGGCAGATACTGAGAAAAACAGGGTTTTATCTTGAAAGGAGAGCATCTATGAGCTTATGTTTAAAGATTACAGAGATTCATGCAAGAGAAATTTTAGATTCCAGGGGAAATCCAACTGTGGAGGCCGACGTGACAGTGGAGACCACCAGCAATGGAAAAAAGACGACAGGGCGCGCGGCAGTGCCTTCCGGAGCCTCCACGGGACAGTTTGAGGCAGTGGAGCTGAGGGACGGAGAACCCAGATATTTTGGTCTGGGGGTTCAGAATGCCGTGAAACATGTCAATGACAAAATTGCCAAAGCGCTGATTGGAAAAAATGCCCTGAATCAGGTGGAGATAGACCGCACATTGATTGCAGAGGATGGAACGGACGATAAAATCAATCTGGGTGCGAACGCTATGCTGAGCGTATCTCTTGCAGTAGCAAGAGCGGCCGCAAAGGCAATGGAGCTTCCGCTGTACCAATATCTGGGCGGTACAAATGCCAAGAGAATGCCGGTTCCCATGATGAATATTTTAAACGGAGGACGTCACGCAGACAATACCGTGGATTTCCAGGAGTTTATGATTATGCCTGTGGGAGCCAAAAGTTATCGGGAAGGCCTGCGGATGTGCGCAGAGGTATATCACAATCTGAAAAAGATTTGTGAGAAAGAAGGACTGTCCACGGCGGTGGGAGATGAAGGAGGATTTGCACCGGATTTGCCAGATACAGTTTCTGTACTGGAATTGATTATAAAAGCGGTAAAGGCCTCCGGATATCAGCCCGGAGAAGACTTTAAAATTGCATTGGACGCAGCGGCCAGCGAGCTCTACGATGAAAAGACAGAACTCTATCATTTTCCCGGGGAATCCAAAATAAAAGGAGAAAAAGTTGCAAGAACTACGGGGGAAATGATTGATTATTACAGAGAACTCATAGAGAAATTCCCTATTATCTCCATTGAGGACGGATTGGACGAGGAGGACTGGGATGGCTGGCAGGCTATGACGAAACAGCTGGGAGAGCGGATTCAGCTGGTAGGGGACGATTTGTTTGTGACCAACACGAAGCGGTTAGATGCAGGAATTAAGCTGCAGACGGCAAATGCGATTCTGATTAAAGTAAACCAGATTGGCACATTGACAGAGGCCATGGAGGCTATTGAAACTGCCCACAAGAACGCCTACCGGGCAGTGATTTCCCACCGCTCCGGAGAGACGGAAGACACCTTCATTGCAGATTTGGCTGTGGCGGTTAATGCAGGACAGATTAAAACCGGAGCCCCCTGCCGGGCAGAGCGCACAGCAAAATACAATCAGCTTCTCAGAATAGAAGAGCAGCTTGGAATTGTGGCTGAGTACAAGAATCCTTTTGATAAATACTAAAAAGATATCAGTTCAGGGGCGTTTTTATTTCCGTGGAAAGCGAGATATCGTTTTACCGTCCGCTTTGCCCGGAAGTACCGTTCCTGGGCTGATGGAATAGAAAAAACTTGAAAAATGTTCCTGGATGTGATATGATGATACAAGTTGTGAGCAAAAGAGTCACAGGAGGTACGGAAAAATGGCAGTATTAAAGACGGTTTTAATGGTAGTATTTATTTTAATAAGTATCGGATTGACAGTGATTGTATTAATGCAGGAAGGCAAATCTGCGGGACTTGGAACCATCAGCGGTGCGGCAGATACATACTGGGGCAAGAATAAAGGACGTTCCAAAGAGGGAATCCTGGTGAAGATAACCAGAGTCATGGTAGTTCTTTTCCTGGTGATTGCAGCTGTATTAAATATCGGAAGCTTTTAGTCAGCTGTTTTCTCAAGGGACGGCTGTGGGATACGAGAGAGACTGTCGGTAGGGCAGTCTCTTTTTATCTTATAGGAAATTCCTCTGGATTTCCTATAAGATAAAAAGTCTTCCGGGCAAGATGCGCACTACGGAGGAAGAGAATGGTGTGTATTCGCACAAGAGGAGAGTTTTGATAGGAGAAATAAATGGAAAGAGAATTGATGAAGAATAGAAAAAAGATGATATGTGAACTGATGGGCAGTGATTTCTACGTGCCCATGAAGTTAAAAGAGCTGGCAATTTTTTTGGATGTGCCAAAAGAAGAGCGGGAGGAGCTGGAGCAGGTTCTCTCGGAACTGATGGCAGAGGGCAGGATAGAAATATCCAAACGCGGCAAATATTCCAAGTCAGAAGGACGTTCCCTGTGCGGCACGTTCATTGGAAATGTCCGTGGATTTGGATTCGTGGACATTGAGGGAGAAGAGGAGGATATTTTTATTCCAGAGTCTCAAACAAACGGCGCTATGGATGGAGATACCGTTCAGGTTGCTCTGGCGGCGCAGAGGTCAGAGGATGGAAGACGCAGAGAAGGCGTTGTGGTGAAAATTCTCCAAAGAGGAATTACCCGAGTGGTGGGCACATTCCAGAAGAGTAAAAACTTTGGGTTTGTGGTTCCGGACAATGTGAAAGTGGGACAGGATGTATTCATTCCGCTGGAGCGTTCCAAGGGTGCAGTGGACGGTCATAAAGTGGTGGTGGAAATCACAGATTACGGCAATGAGAAGAAGAAACCGGAAGGAAAAGTGGTGGAGATTATCGGTCATATCAACGACCCAGGAACCGATATTATGTCTATTGTAAAAGGATATGACCTTCCCACAGAATTTCCGGAAAAAGTACTGCAGCAGGCAGAGAACGTGGGAAAACCTGTCACTACGGCGGACATGGCGGGCCGCAAGGATATCCGGGAGTGGCAGATGGTAACGATTGACGGGGAAGACGCCAAGGACTTGGACGATGCCATTACGCTCACAAGAGAGGGGGAAAATTACCGCCTGGGAGTTCATATTGCAGATGTGACCAATTATGTGCAGGAACACAGCGCTCTGGATGTGGAGGCTTTGGAGCGGGGCACCAGCGTCTATCTGGTGGACCGTGTCATTCCCATGCTGCCTCACCGATTGTCCAATGGTATCTGCTCTCTGAACGCAGGG
>JAAWLS010000024.1 GCA_022798035.1 Lachnospiraceae bacterium
AAAGCTATTGAAGAACGGCTTTATGATATTTTCTGTAAAACTGCAGATTTTCTCCGAATACGTTTTCACTCATTTTCTTCACCTTTCTTTGCTCTTTTATTCCTTCTGCGCTTCCGGTGAATTTATCTTACGATATCATCCATGTAACGTCTGCATATTTTCTGTTGCTTTTGAAGATTTTCATGTAAACTTTCAGTTGCATCGGCGGATTTCCGGGGTTTTTGGGGCTGGACGGTTTTCTTAATTTGCTGTCTGTATTGGGGCAAAAAGGCGCCTTAATCCTATCTGGAAGAGTCAAGGGAAATCAGATATTGTTCAAATTCTTCTTTTGTATAAGTGTGGACTTTAGAGAAACAATAATTTTCAAAGATTTTTATGCCAAAGCAGACATACTCTTCCCGGGCATATCCAGCGATGCTTTTTGCAATCTCATCAAAGGAAGAAGAGGCCTGCACATGAGCCCTCTTTTCTTCCACATCCAGATTATCTTTGTTTGCTTCCTCATTATACACTAGAATATATTCCACACATTCCCTCATAGCGCTGATTCCCTGAGCGGTGATATCCGAGAAAATCAGAACGCTGTCATAAATCTTTTTGCGCAGGCCAAACTGCTCTGCCTTGTTCATATATCCATTCTTAAATTCCACAAACACAAGCTTCCCTGTTTCAATTTCCATCAAAGCATCATTTGACTTCGGCGTGTCGCTTAATCCCAAAGATTCTATATAATTATCTTTCACACCATCAAAACGTACCACCTCTTTGGCAGATTCCGTCATATAGACAATGTTCTTTTTGTCCCTGTCATCTATAGAAGTATTTTTCAGTGTAGTCATATTGTCACAAAATATTGGATATGCAGAAAGACTATTCATCCTAACACCTCGTATCTTCCAATTTCTGCAGAGGGCGTGACAGTTTTTGATAAATTTTTTCTATATTCTCTGTGACATCTGTCATGTAAGCCTGCTCATTTTCTACCTCTGCCAGATAGTATTTGCATTTATCTGCCGCTTCATATTGGGCAGAATAGACCTGAATGGCCCGCAAAAAGTAAGGACTGTGGGTATTCAGCAAAACATGCAGATTAAATTCTTTCTGAATCAGCACAATCAATTCAGCAAACAACAGCTGCCATTCTGGATGCAGATGGATTTCCGGCTCATCTAATATCAGGGTTCCATTGTGCTCAATCACCCCATTTTGCAGAAGCATTTTCAGAATCACAAATGTTTTCAATCCTGTGGAAAGATTTTTTACATCCAGTGCTTTCTCACTGCCTTTTCTTCGATAGCCGATTCCAGAGCGTTTTCTCTGAACAATATCGCCGCCGCAGACCGTCGCAATTTTTTCATAAATCGTCTCAATCTTGTTATTTACCACAATCTCTTCCATTAAATTCGTATCTTTTTTACCGTATAGCTTTTCCTTTAAATGAGCCCGGTGGTTCGCAGCCTCGAGCCTCTGTCCAAAAGGATTGCGAAAAACAGATGATTTCGGTATGGTGTCCAACACAAATGGGTCGTCGATATAAACTGCTTCCGTGCGGAGACTGACACGATTCTTTATTTCACTGACATGATTTTCCTGAAGTTCAATCTCCAGATTGTCTCCTCTAATCTGCAATTGAATTTCTCCAGTCGTATCGGAAAAAATATTATTAATCTGCCCGTTGAACTCTGCCGTCAGCTTTTTTTCCAAAGTATTTTTAAAAATATCCATATCTGATACACATAGCAGGTCCTTGATGCGCAAAACATACTCATCTATTTCCTCTTCTGTCATCTGCTCTTCAAATTCTTCGTCCATTCTTGTCAGCAGACGAATCACTTCACCGCCAATTTTTTCTGTGTCATCTTTCTCCAAATCTTTATTATCAATAAGCTGCGCGGCAATACCTTCTGCGATATCGCTCTGAATCAGCCAATTTACCGTATCAAAGCAGAGTTTTTCAATAATATTTCCAACACTCTCTATTCGTTCCTCTCTAATCTTATCCTGTATGCAGTAAAAGCTGTTGAACACGGAAAAAAGCGTGCGCCCCACCGTGCTCTTGCCGGTGTTGTTTTCACCGGCAATCACTGTAATTCCATTCAATTCTACCGAGGCTTCCCGAATTTTCCCTATATTTTTCAGAGTTAATTTCATGTCGTCTCCATTTCATATCATTTTATTTTACTCCTGCGAGCCCTCTTTTGCAGTCACGGATAATGCCAGCTCCTCTAACTGTTTCTCGTCCACCAGGCCGGGAGCGTCCGTCAAGAGACAGGAGGCATCCTTCACCTTGGGGAATGCAATCACGTCCCGGATAGAATCGCACTGCATCATCAGCATGACAATCCGGTCCAGTCCATAGGCAAGTCCTGCGTGAGGGGGCACTCCGTACTTAAAGGCATTCAGCAGAAATCCAAACTGTTCATAGGCCCGCTCTTTGGTAAATCCGAGAACCTCCAGCATTTTCTCCTGAACGTCATCCTGGTGAATACGGACAGAACCGCCGCCCAGCTCTGTGCCGTTCAATACGATATCATAAGCCTCTGCCCGGACAGCTCCCGGGTCAGAATCAATTTTATCCCAATCTTCCTCCATGGGCATGGTAAAGGGATGGTGTTTTGCCATAAAACGGTTCTCTTCCTCAGACCACTCCAGCAGAGGAAATTCTGTCACCCACAGGAAATTGTATGCATTTTTGTCCATCATTCCCAGTTCCCGTCCCAATTCCAGACGAAGGGCGCCTAAGACATCCCAGACCACCGTGTTTTTGTCGGCGGCAAACAGCAGCAAATCTCCCGGCTGTCCCTCCATCTTTTCCACCAAGGCTTTCAATGTGTCCTCTTCCATAAATTTTGCAAAAGAAGATTTGTAAGTTCCATCTTCATTCACAGCCAGATAAGCCAGTCCTTTGGCTCCATAGCCTTTGGCAAATTCCACTAATTTGTCAATCTTTTTGCGGGGCATAGCTCCCTGGCCCTTGGCGTTGATTCCCCGCACGGAACCGCCCTGTTCCAAAGCTCCTGTAAACACGCCGAATCCACAGCCTGCCACAACCTCTGACACGTCCACCAATTCCATGCCGAAACGGGTGTCCGGTTTGTCGCTGCCGTAACGGTCCATAGCCTCCTGCCAGGTCATCCGGGGAATGGGCAGGGAAATATCCAAACCAATGGCTTCCTTAAAAACATACTGCAGAAGACGCTCATTCAGTTCAATGACGTCGTCCACATTTACAAAAGACAGCTCCATGTCCGCCTGAGTAAATTCCGGCTGACGGTCTGCACGCAAATCCTCATCCCGGAAACATCTTGCAATCTGGAAATATCTGTCATATCCGGAACACATCAAAAGCTGTTTAAACAACTGAGGCGACTGAGGCAGAGCATAAAAACTTCCGGGATGCACGCGGCTGGGCACCAGGTAATCTCTTGCTCCCTCCGGCGTGGATTTTGTCAAAATCGGCGTCTCAATCTCCAAAAATCCTTCCTGCTCCATAAAGCTGCGCAGCAGCATGGACACTTTGCTCTTCATCATTAAATTCCGCTGAATGTCCGGTCTGCGCAAATCCAGGCAGCGATAGCGGAGACGTATGTCCTCCTTTGTCTGGGAATTCTCCTCAATGGGGAAAGGCGGCGTCTCGGATTCGGAAAGGATGCGGATATCTGAGGCAATCACCTCAATATCTCCTGTCTTGAGATTTTCATTTACGGCTGCGGTTCTCTTCTCTACGGTTCCCGTCACTGCCACCACAAACTCACTCCGCAGTGTTCCTGCTTTGGCAAATCCTTCACTTCCCACCTTTGGCTCGTCAAACACTATCTGCAGAAGACCAGAGCGGTCCCGTAAATCTATGAAAATCAAACTTCCAAGATTTCTCCTCTTTTGCACCCATCCCATCACGGTGACTTGTTCTCCAATATTGCCGCTGGAAACCTCTGTACATCTGTGGCTTCTGTGCAGCCCTTTCATTGACTCTGCCATAATTTTTCCTCCTGTTCCTGCAAAACCATTCGCTATCTATTTGTATATTCCTGTTTGTTTTTATAGTTCATATCAATTTTCATTTTATTTAATCATGATTAAAAAACTCTTTTATCTCTGTATATCCCTCTGCTGTCAGCTTTTCTTTCTGGAATTTCTTATTTTTATTCATGCGGGCTACCAGCACTTGTTTTCCTGCTTTTCTCTCTTCCTGCGCCTGAGCAGTCACCTGTATCAATTTCTGGGCCGGATAATTCTTTTCAATCAAGTATGCTGTCTTCTCGGCCTGGCCTGGAATCTGAAAACCGCTCTCTAAAAGCAGCAGAATAATACGCTCAAATCCAATGGAAAATCCACAGGCTGGAACATCGTTTCCGGTAAATTTTCCAATCATTTTATCGTAACGTCCGCCTCCTCCGCAGCTTCCACCAAACTCTGGCATGGCAATCTCAAATATGGTGCCTGTGTAATAAGACATCCCCCGCACCAGTGTAGGGTCAAACACCAGTGCAAAATCTGCTTCTTTCGTGTTGTTTACACATTCTGCTATCTCTTTTAAATTGTCTGCCGCTTCTTTCTCCAAAAAATCTCCCAATGTTTCCGTCAGATAAGCCACACCCTCTGCCACTTCTTCTTTCCCTTCCATATCTCGGAACAGTGCCAGATATTTCTCAATGGACTCTCTGGAAAATCCGCTTTTCTCCAATTCTTCTGCCACGCCTTCCAGACCAATCTTGTCCATTTTGTCCAGAATAATAAATACCGAGTCATAGGATTCTTCTGAAAATCCGCTGTACTTAGCCATGGCCTTTAAGATTCTTCTCTCGTTAATCCGAATCTGGAAATTTTTGAATCCCAGTTTTCCAAGGGTTGTGGTCGTTGCCAGAATCAATTCAATCTCCGCCAGATTGCTGGCTTCTCCTAAAATATCAATATCACACTGCATAAACTGACGGTATCTGCCTCTCTGAGGCCTGTCCGCACGCCACACATTTCCCATCTGCAACGCCTTAAAGGGCGACGGCAGATTGTTGGCATTGTTGGAATAAAAACGTGCCAGGGGGACCGTCAAATCGTAACGCATCCCAAAATCCACTACATCCATCTCACTCTGTGCGGTATCCAGTTTCAGTTTTTCTCCTCGTTTCAGTACCTTGAAGATAAGTTTTTCATTTTCTCCGCCCTGTTTACTGCTGAGATTCCCAATATTTTCCATACAGGGCGTCTCAATGGGGGTAAATCCAAAGCTCCGGTAAGTGTCCTTAATCACATTCATCACATAATCCCGAATCTGCATTTCCTCCGGTAAAATATCTTTCATGCCGTTGACCGGCTTTTTTGCCAATGCCATCTTCCATTCCTCCGCTTTTTGTGTTATCCTCTCAACATTTGAATCACTGTATCGTAATTGTCCGGCTGATGGGGAAATGTACAGTTTGTACAATCTTTTATCCGCTTCCCGTCTCGTTCTCTGTATACAGGTTTTCCCGGACAGTCTTCTTTTAAATACAGGGGACAGTAACAAAATAAGCAGTTAAAATCCCCTGTATTTTCATGACAAGGAAAATATTTACAATCCTTATTTTCAAAAAATCGGTGCGAGTTTTTCATATCTGCTCTGAACCTTCCTTTCCTGCCCCATATCATAGCATATCCTTTCCTTGTCTGTCAAAGGCGCATCATGCTGAATGCAAAGGAATTTCCTATATGACAAGAAAGAATTTCGCTTTGCGAAATTCTGCGCCGCAAATGCGTCGCGTCAGCGATATATTTCCTTTGCATTTGCGTGTGCATATTTGTTTTTTGTCATATAGGAAATCCGAAGGAATTTCCTATACGACAAAAACAGCCAGTTTTGCATCCTACACAAAACTGGCTGTTCTCTCACAGATATTTCTTAGAATCTTCCGGACTCAGATTATACTGTTCCTGAATTTTGAGTAAAATAGTCTGTGGCGGAACTTCTAAATTTTTTAATATGGCAACCGTTCCTTTTATTCCTTCTTCTCTTCCCTTTTCTCTTCCTTTTTCTCTGATAGTCTTTGCCTCATATTCCAAAATTTTTCCACCCATTATAGATTTCACTCCCTTTCTGACAGAATCGTATATAGTTTACCACGCTCCCTGCATTTACTCAGTCAGAAATTCTCCCCTGTCTGCACACACCAGTCTGCACAGCGATTCATAATCTGCCTGCTCTGCTTCCGCAATGTGTTCTGCTCCAAGCTTTTTCAGACATGCCGTAGTCTTGGGGCCGATACTGTAGGCAGGTATGGATTGACCTTTCTCCTCCAGTTTTTGAAACAGGCGCAGGGCGGAAGAAGCACAGGTAAAAATTGCTCCGTCATATGCTTCGATGTCCTCAAGCTCCTCTCTGTCAAACTCCACGCTTTCATTTTCATACACTACGATTTCCTCAAATCTGCAATGCTCCTGCAGCGCTTTTTTCAAATGCGCATCGGCATTTCCCGCTTTAAAGTACCAGACGATTTCCTCCCCATGCAGTACCTTTCTTAATTCCTCCGCAAAAGCATCACTGTGAAATTCCTTTGGAATCAAGTCTGCATTAATTCCGTAACTTCTCAAAAGCTCTGATGTCTTATCCCCAATAGCCGCAATCTTAGCGCCTGCCAGGCTCCGGATGTCAAGGCCGCTCACAAACAGATTTTCAAAAAATGCATTCACGCCGTTTTTACTGGTAAAAATCATCCAGTCTATGCTCTCTATTTCTTCTTTGGTGAATTTTCTCTCCCGATTTACAATCTGCCCCACCTGTATTTCTTTTACCACGGCTCCCTGTTTCTGCAGAAGTTCCTGCAGACGGGAAGATTTTTCCCCTATCATTGGAAGCAGATAGCGTTTCCCAAACAAAGGACGACTCTCAAAAAAGTCCAGTTTTTCCCGGAGAGAAATCACATCTCCCACCACAATCATAGCCGGGGAAATCAAACCTGCCGCTTTTACCTCTTGCGCAATATGGGCTAAATCAGAAACACACGTTCTCTGATTCGGCATGGCTCCGCAGGAAATCACCGCCGCTTTCATATCATGAGACATCCCGGCTTCCATCAGCTTATTGGCAATCTCTTCCACTTTGCTAAGGCCCATGAGAAATACACAGGTTTCCTTTCCTCTCGCCATCGCCGCAAAATCAATCTCTGCCAGTTTATCATCCTTGTCATGGGCTGTCACCACATGAAATCCCCGGGCAATTCCCCGGTGGGTGATGGGGATGCCTGCATAGGCGAGGCCTCCGATGGCTGAACTGATTCCCGGAACCACCTCAAAAGGCACGCCGTTTTCTCTCAAATATATGCCTTCCTCGCCGCCTCGTCCAAACACATAGACGTCACCGCCTTTTAAGCGCACCGTTTTCTCGTATTTCATGCTCATTTCCACCAGAAGCCGGTTGATTTCTTCCTGCTTCATGGTGTGATTGCGGCTGGCTTTGCCCACATAGACAAATTCACACCCCGGCTTTGCCTCCTTGAGAAGCTCTTCCGTGGCAAGCCTGTCATATACGATACAGTCTGCCTCACGGATGGCCTGCAGTCCCTTCACTGTAATCAGTCCCGCATCTCCCGGGCCTGCTCCCACCAAGGAGACCATTCCTGCCATCTGCCGCCGGACTGCGGCCGCGGCCTCCTTCGCAAGTTTTGCCGGATTCTTTCCCCGAACTACAGCATAGGCCTGTCTGCTTCCCGTCTCATTTCCAAACATGGCACGCAGTTCATAATCCCCCTGCGCTCCTTTTCTGCACACAGCTCCCACCGGAACATGGCAGTCTCCGCCGATGTTCTGTAAAAAACCTCGTTCTGCCTCCACTGTGCCCGATGCTTCCTCGTCCTGAAATGCGTTCAGCATCTCAAGAAGTTTTTCTTCCCCCTCCCGGATTTCCAATGCCAAAGCCCCCTGCGCTGGGGCAGAAATCATCTCCTCCCCGCTTAAATACATGGTGATTCTGTCCTCCATGCCCAGGCGGTGCAATCCTGCCGCGGCCAGTACAATGCCGTCCAAATGCTCTTCTTCCATCTTCTTTAGCCTTGTGTCCACATTTCCCCGGATATTGACTACCTTTATATCCGGTCTCAACCGTTTTAACTGAAATTCCCGGCGTTTGCTTCCTGTTCCAATCACGGAGCCAGGAGCCAGCTCTTCCAGAGAATGTTTTTCACGTAGAATCAAAACATCCCTGGCGTCCTCCCGTTTCCATGTGCCGCTGAATCTAAGGCCCTCTGCCGGAGATGAAGGCATATCCTTCATACTGTGCACACCGATATCTATTTCACGACTTAAAATTTTCTTTTCGATTTCTTTGACAAACAGACCCTTGTCTCCAATTTCATACAAAGGCTTATCCAGAATCATGTCTCCCTTTGTCTCCACTATCTGAATGACAAATTCATCTTCCGGATAAGCCTCGCGCAGTCTCTGACAGACAAAATTCGTCTGAGCCTGGGCCAGTTTAGATTTTCTCGTCCCGATTACATACCTCATAATATGCCTCCCTGTTATTTATTATAATAAACGACCAATTATTTTGGCGTTCACTATACATCACAACAGTTCAGCTCACGCCATTCGCAAAGGCGTTTTCAACGCTTTCTCCTGACTGGCTGAACTGTTGCATTAAATCTGAAAAAGCTGCTCCACCAGTTTCTTAAATTCTTCCTGTTCATCTTTTGTGTCCAGATGTTTTAATTCCTGAATCGGTTCCCGCAGAAGCCGCTGTAAAGAGGCGTTTAAAACTTTTTTCAAGAGTTTCTGTTCCCGCTGGCTCAGCTCCATTTTACGGTTCAGATAACCGTAGCTGTCCTCCACAATTGTATTACATCTCTGCTGTAAAGATTCAATAGTAGCATCCATCCGGCTGGAAAGAAACCAGTTCATGGTCTCCTGCAGCTCTTCCTCAACCAATCTGCCCCCTTCTTTTACCAGGTTTTTTCGCTCCTTTTCATTTTCCTTTACAATTTTCTGGAGCTCATCCAGATTAATCAAATCCACCAGAGCATCCTCTGCAAAAGCCATATCAATGTCCCTTGGGGCCGCTAAATCCAAAAAGCACAAAGGCCTTACCGGAGTAAAACAATCTCTTCTCACCACGAGATGAGGAGAAGACGTGGCAGAAATCACAATATCGCACTCTTTCATGGCCTCGTACCGCTCCTCATAAGAGATTATCTGAATCTCTGGAAACTCCTCCCGAAGCGCTTTCGCGTGGGCATAATTTCTGCTGCAGGCCGTTACGCTGGAAGTTTGATACTCAAAAATGTATTTCAGCGCCAGTGCCGCAGTCTTTCCGCTTCCAATCACCAGAATTTTCTTTCCTGTAATTTCACAGCTCTCATTCAATCTCTGAATGCCTATATAACTGACAGACAAAGGTTTTTCGCTGATTTTCAGCTTTGTCTGTATCTTCTTGGCACAGGTGACTGCATCCCGCACAGCTTTATTCATCTCTTTTCCGCTGTGCCCCATAGTCACAGAACATTCCAGCGCTTCTTTCACCTGTCCCAGAATCTGGTCTTCTCCCAGCACAAGAGATTCCATTCCCGCCGCAATGCGGAACAGATAAGCCATAGCCTCTTTCCCAGACAGCATAATCAGATAATTTTTCAAACTGATATCCGAAAACATCTCCTCATAAGCCTTTTGTATCTGGGCCTGCTGTTCTTCCTGCTCATAAAAGTAATATACCTCGCTTCGGTTGCAGGTAGAGAGAATCATAACCTGCTCCACTCCCACAGACGCCGCCTTGTGAAAAAAATCTTCTTTCATTCCATCTGTAAAGGATGTTTTATCTCTGATATCAAGCTGTGCTTTTTTGTAATTTATCCCTACAACCCCAAACTCCATAGGTTTTCTCCTTCTTTATCTTTTCTTCTTGACAATGTAATTCAGAATACCGCCGATTACAATAATCGCAAAAGCCACCCATAAGACCTTTTTTGCCGCCTCCTGAGGCAGTTCACTTTTGCTTCCCACAGACTCCTGATAAAACAGCAATTGATAGTGGACTTCCACAGGAGTGCCCATCGCAGTGGTGTCAGCAATGACTTCCATCCCGCTGTCCCAGTACAGAACCGGTATCTCAAACACAGAATTCATACCCTCTTCACTTTGATTGTCGTATTTCACCCCGTCCACAATCATATAATCGTAGTTGGCGCTGCTCCATTGAATCCGGGCAATCGGAACTCCATTTTCCACTTTAAGAAGGGTCGGGGAGGTAACAGAGGCCTTGCCGCTGCCACCGCTTATGTCCACAGACACGCTGTACTCTCCATCTTTTAAAGAAAATCCGCACAAAAACAGCGCCGACAAAAGGGCAGACAACAGCAGCAGAATTTTTCTCTCACTCCATATTTTCTTTTCACACACTCGTTTTAATCTATGTTTCATTTCATGCCCTCACTAAAGATTTTGTTTCCGATAGACAAACCACAGGCCAAGGGCCGTCAAGACGAGCAGATAGCAGCACAGCACCAAAATCCCTGACAGGCTGTAAGGCTCGCCATAAGCCACACTGCGGACAATGCTGCTGGTCTCTGACAATGGCAGAACACTGATTACATTCCGAACTCCCCTTGGCATATTTTCCGTTGAAAAAAATGTATTGCACAAAAACGCCATGGGCATAATCAAATAATTGGAAAACCTGGGCACATCCGCATGATTTCTTGCCAAAAAGGAAACTACCACTCCTAAAGCTGAAAATACCGCCCCGTTTAAAAACAACACTAGAAGAGAAACCCCATTAAAAATAAGTCCCGTGTGGATAGGAGATACCAAAAGCAGAATAATGCCTCCTGCATACAGCCCCCGCAGGGAGCCTGCAATAATCTGCCCAATCATAAACTGCCACAGAGGCGTGGGAGAAATCATCACCTGGTCAAAGGCCTTCTCATATAATCTCTGAACATTCAAGTTCTGGGCAATCGCATTAAAGCTTCCATTCATGGTAGTAAGCGCAATCACTCCTGGAATCAGATAGTGAAGGTAGGGTTTCCCGTGGGACATGGTCTGAATCCCCATCCCGAAAACCAAGAGATACATCAGAGGCGCTATCATAGCGGCCAATGTAATCTTATAAAAATCTCTGCGAAATTCCACCCATTTTTCCCATAAAATTGTAATAATTCCCATCTCTCTCACCTGACCTCGTCTCTTTTTGCCCGCTCCACAAATGCATCCTCCAATGTGGTGTCCCGCAGTTTAAAATCAGCGTCTGTTCCGGCGGCAAAGGCTAAGGCTTCCTCCTTTGTGTGGAAATAATGGGTAACTGTTCTGCCTTCCGCCATTTCATCCACCGCAAATTTTCCCAATTCCTCGATAAAACTTCCCGGCGTATTGATTTCTTCTATCTTTCCACGGCCCATCATCGCCACTCTTGCGCAGAGATTTTCCGCCTCTTCCATGTAATGGGTAGTCAAAAGGATCGTCAGATTTTTCTCATTCAACTGTTTTAACAAATCCCACATCTGCCGTCTTGACACTGCGTCCATTCCTGCTGTGGGCTCGTCCAGCAGCAGAATTTCAGGCTCCGTCAAAAGGGCCCGGCACACCATCAGCTTTCGTTTCATCCCCCCTGACAGTTTCCGGACTGTCTTTTTCCTGTCATTAATCAGCCCGCAGAATTCCAGCAGTTCTTCGCTTTTCTTGCGGATTTCCTTTTTGGACATATAATAGAGCCGGCCCTGATATTCCATAATCTCGTTCATATTCATGTCCTGGCGCATGGAATATTCCTGGGTAATCACGCTGATTTTCTGCTTCAAATCTGTCCTCTTGCGGGTGAGCAGTTCCCCGTCAATAAAAATTTCTCCCTGGGTTGGCAGAAGAAGGGTAGACAACATTCCAATCGTGGTGGTCTTTCCTGCTCCATTTAATCCCAGCAGTCCGAAAAATTCTCCTGTTTCAATGGTCATATTGACAGAATCCACCGCTGTAAAATCCTCAAATTTTTTCGTTAAATTCTTTAAAACAATCATCGTCACTCAGTTCCTTTTGAGATAATCAGGGAATAGTAGCCTGCCGTGTCCGGGATTTCATCCACATGGAAATAGACCTTCTCCTTGCTTGTCCCGCAGTTTTCTATCATCACTGCGTCCCGTCCGCTCTTCTTTAAAATCTCTTTTACCTGATTCATTTTGCTCCCTGATTTCATCAGAACACAGGTCCCGGAATCCGGCAGTGTCTCCGACAGATTGTGAATGGCCGGGAAAATGTGAATCTGCTCATTCCAAATGGCAAGAGGCATATTCATTCTGGCGGCCGCCGCACAAAAAGAGGGGATTCCGCTGATTAGCTGAGTCCCAAATCCATCCTCCTCCACAATCTGCTGAATGTAGGTAAATGTGGAATAGACGGCAGAATCTCCCAAGGTGAGAAACACCACATTCTGTCCCTGCCGCAGATAATTCTCTACAATATCTGCCCCTTCTCTGTGACACCTCTTCTGCTCTTCCTTATCGTGGGTCATGGGCATGTAGACAGAAACCAGCTGTTTTTCTTCCAGTTCCGGAACTGCCGCCGCCGCAATCTGATAAGCCACCGTCTCCTTGGGTTCTTTTCCCGGCAGTGCAATCACATCGTTTTCTTGTATCAGTTTCACCGCCTTTAAAGTCATAAGTTCCGGGTCCCCAGGTCCCACTCCCACTCCGTATAATATTCCGCTCATATGTGCATCTTTCTCCCTTCTTTGTATCTCTCTGCTTTTTCCACAAATGACTGGGCGAATAACGGATTGGAAGGATAGTACAGATGGGGAAATCCCATACAGCAATTCTCTTTCTCTATCATACAGGAATATTCTTTTCCTGTCACCGGTTTCCTGGCAATGATGTCCGCCCCGTTATTGGTGCTGTCATAATAGTGAAATTCATGTCCTTTGATTCTGTCTCCTTCTGGCAGGAAACAGCTTTGTTTTTCCAAAAGCTCGATATAGCCAAAGCGAACCAATTTTCCAGTGTAAAAACACGTTCCAGAAACCACGTCCGCCATATCGTAACAATTTCCTTCCTTGTCCTTAAGCGCGGAATGCAGATACAGAAATCCGCCGCACTCTGCCAACACAGGCATCCCGCTGTCTGCCGCACGTTTTACTGCCGCACGCATTCTGTGATTCTCACTCAGCTCCTTTGCATACAGCTCCGGATAGCCGCCTCCCAACAACAGAGCGTGACAGCCCTCCGGCAGTTTTTCATCATGCAGCGGGGAAAAAAAAGTGATTCTCCCACCGCTTTCTTCCAATATGCGGAGATTGTCCCTGTAATAGAAACAAAAGGCCTCGTCTCTCGCCACTGCAATGACAGCTCTCTCTGGCTCTCGTCTTCTTACCTGCTCCCTTACCATAAATTCCTCTGCACTCCCTGCAATTTCAATTATGGTTTCCAGGGAAACCGTTTTTAAAAATTCCTCCGCCGCAAGCTGAAGTTTTGTCTGTATATCGTGAAGTTCATCTGGCAGAAAAAGCCCCAGATGACGGCTCTCAATCTGACATTCCTTTTTCTCCGGCAGAAAACCCACTGCCTGAATGTTTAATTCTTCCTCTATCAACGGCTTTATGATTTCGTAATATCCTTTGGAAATCTTGTTGAGGATTACCCCGCGGATTAAGCGCTCCTTATCGTAGGCCAGAAATCCTGCAATTAACGGCAGGATGGATTTCCCCATTCCCTTTGCATCCACAATCAGCACAATGGGTGTCTGCGTCACCTTAGCCAGGTGGTAAGAAGAACCTTCCTCCCGGACGCCGCCCAGTCCGTCATACAGACCCATAACTCCTTCCAAAACCGCAAAATCCGTTCTTTCTATCCCATGACAGAAAAGCTCCTTCGTTCCCTCCTCCCCGGTAAAAAACGTGTCCAGATTCCGGGCGGGAACATGGATGGCCTTCTCGTGAAACATAGGGTCAATGTAATCCGGCCCGCACTTAAAGGAAGATACCTGCCAGCCTTTCATTTTTAATGCCTGAAGCAAAGCGCAGGCAGCCATCGTTTTTCCGCTTCCGCTCTTAGGTGCGGCAATCATCACTCTCTTTCTGTTCATGCAAACACCTGCCTTTCATCCGCAAAAGCGAAACGCGCATATCCAGACGGGATTTTCAGACTGAACCAAATGATAGCTTCCAGCCTCTCTTACCCGGTTTGCCTGTAATTGCACCACTTCTTTTTCTGTTATCCCTTCCATAGACAGGACTTCTCTCAGCTCGCAGATGGTTTCCATACTGACTGCATTGATAACCACCCGCATATTGGGATTCTTCTGCCTGAGCAGAGCCAGTATTTCTTTAAGTCTGCCGCCGCTGCCCCCGATAAATGCATGGGTGGCCGCCGGCAAATCGGACAGGCTTTCCGGCGCCGTCCCTTTTACCACTGTTATATTCTCCAGCCCGGCCGTCTCTTTATTTTTCCCAATCAGG
>JAAWLS010000025.1 GCA_022798035.1 Lachnospiraceae bacterium
AGGGCGTTCAGACATTTTTGGAAAGTCATGAAGACATTTATGAGTTTGTGGATTTTTTGATGGAAATTGGAAAGTATCAGCAGGTTCAGAGAGTTCTTCCAAAGTTGAAAATTCTGGCGGAAGAAACGGAGATGACAAATCTGAAGATAGAGCTTCTGCGCCGCCAGGCAGAGTATTACCATGCCGTTGAGGACAGGGAAAATTATCTGGAAATCTGCGGAAAACTCTATGAGCAGGAGAAAATACTGCGGGAGGAAAACGTGGGAGTGATTCACCGCTCTATGGAACTTCGTTTTAGTTTGGAGGAAGCGCGGAAAAATGAGAAAGCGTTGAGGAAAGAGAGAAATATACTGCAGGAACGCTCCGAGAAAGATGCGCTTACAGGCTTGCCCAACCGCTATAAACTGAATGATTTTACAGGGAAAATTTTTGATAATGCCAGTGAAAATCATGAACTGCTTTCCATAGAAATTTTTGATGTGGATTATTTTAAACAGTACAATGACCTGTACGGCCATCAGGCGGGAGACGACTGCCTGCAGAAAATCGGAGATATCCTGAAAGAACTTATGGAGAGAGACGACAGTATTTTCTGTGCCCGTTACGGGGGAGATGAATTTATCATTGTTTACTATGGAAAGACAGACGAAGAGATATTAGCAATAGCAGAGGAACTGAGAGAACGCATTCTGGCGCTGAAACTGGAGCACAAAGGCTCTCAAGTCTCGGAGTATGTCACTGTTTCTCAGGGCATCCGCAACAGTGTGCCGAAACATCAGGACCGCATGTGGGACTATCTCTATGCGGCGGACGGAGCTCTTTACAATGTAAAAAAGAAATGCAAAAATAGTATTTGTCTGACACACAGCAATGAAGAAAAAGGGGAAAGAGTGATATTATGATATTCGAAAGTCATGCCCATTACGATGACGAACAGTTTGACGCAGACAGAAAAGAGCTGTTGTCCTCCATGAGAGAAAACGGAATAGGAACCATTATGAATGTGGGCTCCGATTTGGCAGGTGTACAGCGGACCATTGATTTAGCCCAGGAGTATGAGTTTATTTACGGGGCTGTCGGTATTCATCCCAGCGACATCTCGGATTTGAATGAAGAAGTCTATGAATGGATGCAGGAGAAAAGCAGGCTTTCGAAAATAGCGGCCATCGGAGAGATTGGCCTGGACTATTACTGGGACAAAGAGGAAGAGGTCAGAAGAAATCAGCGCTATTGGTTCTGCCGTCAGATGGAACTGGCAAGAGAAGAGGGCCTTCCGGTGATTATACATTCCAGAGATGCGGCGGAGGATACGCTGAAAATAGTGCGGGGAATCCATGGAGAACAGATTCCAGGGGTGATTCACTGTTTCTCTTATTCTCTGGAAATGGCGGAAGAATATATAAAAATGGGTTACTATATTGGAATCGGCGGAGTGGTTACTTTTAAAAATTCCAAAAAGTTAAAAGAAGTGGCGTCTTCCATTCCTCTGGAGCGGATTTTACTGGAAACAGATTCTCCCTATCTTGCGCCGGAACCAGAGCGGGGAAAACGCAATACTTCCCGAAATCTGCCTTATGTGGCCCAGGAAATTGCCCGGCTCAGAGGGATTTCCAAGGAGGAAGTGATTGAGAAAACCAGGGAAAATGCCCAAAATCTCTTTTTTAAGGTGAAAACATCTTCCAAAACGGCGTGAGTTGAACAGCAGTAAATTTTTGTATTATATTAAAAAACACTTGACATACCTGTGTATATACTGTATATATAAACATATACAGTATATACACAGGTTTTTATGTGCATTGGTAATCGGCCGTGTGCAGGGAGATGGACAGACCGGTTATATTGGGAGGTGGCAATATGTGTCCGTTATTGGAACTGAAAGGCGCCGGGGCAGAACGGGGAAATACTTTTTGGCTTCGGGATATAAATCTGACTTTGGAGCCAGGGACTTTTATGGGGGTTATCGGAAGAAACGGAGCTGGCAAGACCACGCTTTTCCACATGATATGCGGGCTTTCCCGCATCAGTGAGGGAGAAGTATGGGTAAATGGAATTTGTATGAATCAGGAACCGAAACGCTGCAAGAAAGAGATAGGGATTATTTTTGATGATGACTATTTCCGCCTGGATTTGTCTGTAAAATACGGCGGAGCCGTCTATGGACCTTACTATGAAGGGTATTCTCAAAAAGATTTTCTGGAGTACTGCCGCCAGTTTGATGTTGATGTCAGACAGAATATCCGGAAATTGTCCAAGGGAAATTACATGAAGTTTCAGCTTGCTTTTGCATTGGCGCATCATCCGAAATTGATTCTGATGGATGAACCGGAGGCGGGGCTCGACCCGGTATTCCGCAGAGAGTGGATGAATCTCATGTATGACGTTCTGGATGAAACCTGCAGTATTTTATTTGCAACTCATTTGACAGAAGAATTAGAGCAGTATGCCGACGGGATTATCATGCTGTCAAAAGGACGTCAGATTTTTTCACACACCATGCCGGAATTAGAGGAACGTTACAAGATAGTGCGCGGAACCAGCATACAGATGGATGCATTGAAAGAGAGATTGATTGCAAGACGGAAAATGGAGCATTACGAAGAAGGATTGATAGAAGAAAGCGGCGGGAGACTGCAGGAAGAATTCAGCGTTTCCCGGCCTGCTCTGGCAGATTTACTCTATTATCTGGATGGAAAGTTCTAAAGTGTTGATGATATCAAAAGGGAGGGAACAGAATGATACTAGAACAGGAAAAATATTTTACTCCCAGAAAATTCTTAAATACAGGAAGGGAAATGTTTGTGGAAATGCGGGGTTCTCTACATACAAAGAGAGGAAAAGCGGGAGCCATTTTGTTTTTGATGGGCATCTTGTGGGGAATCAGCGTTCAGGGGACGGATTTAGACCCAATGACAACGATTGCGCCGCTGCTGTGGAGCGTTATAGGGATGACTATGTTTTTGAACCTGGAAAATCATAAATTGCTGTATATGCTTCCAATCAGCAGAAAAGAATTTGCAGCAGCCCAAATCCGAAAAAC
This sequence comes from Lachnospiraceae bacterium, assembly GCA_022798035.1. Lineage (GTDB taxonomy): Bacteria > Bacillota > Clostridia > Lachnospirales > Lachnospiraceae > Petralouisia. Next base: position 3,041 of record JAAWLS010000025.1, read on the forward strand.
AGCCTGGATTTTACCGGTGATTCTGGCGATGGCGACATTTTACTTTGCATGTGCGGACGGACAGAATATGGATGCTTTTTGGAGGGATATTTTGTGGAAGGCGGTACCTGGAAGCGCTTCTTTGAGTGCGGCGCAGATTGTGAGCAGAAAGCCTCTGCGGGAAAGTAAGGAGCTGGGAAAAGAGATTTACAAATTCTCTTATGGTGTGTTGATTCCTCTCTTTGCAATTGGGCTGTTCAATCTTACCATAACGGCGTCTTCCTGGAGTGTTGTGGACAGGATTCTTCCTGTCATGAATTATGGAATCAATATTTGTGCAGTGCGGTACTTGTATCGGAAAATGGCTTTTACAGAGTTGTATTACGATGAATTATAGAGGAAATTTTTATGAAAATTTTAATTTCAAATACGAGTAATCTTGCCATATATGAGCAGATTGTCCGCCAAATCAAAGATGCAGTGATTGCGAAGGAAGTTCAGGAGGGAGAGATGCTTCCCTCCATCCGTTCCCTGGCAAAAGATTTGCAAATCAGTGTGATTACTACAAAACGGGCCTATGAGGAGTTGGAAAAAGAAGGTCTGATTTACTCGGTGGCAGGCAAGGGATTCTATATTGCCAAACAGAACACCAATATGCTGAGGGAGAAAAAAATCCAAATTTTAGAGGAAGAGCTGAGAAAATTGACGGTGGAATGGCGGCAGGCAGGACTTTCCAAAGAGGACATGACAGATTATATTGGCGTGCTGTTTGAGGATGTGCTGTAATATGCGAAATGACGGAGATGGAAGAAGAGGTAAGAGAATGGAAAAATTAAAAGGAGCCTGTACAGGGCAGATGCTGCCTCCACAGGGCCTGAAGGCAGAGGGGCTTTCCAAAAAATACAGAGGGTTTCAGCTGAGAAATATTTCCTTTGAGATTCCTCCCGGAAATATTTTGGGACTGCTGGGACGAAATGGTGCAGGAAAAACCACAACCATAAAACTGCTGGCCGGTCATACAAAGAAAACGGCAGGAAATATCTGGGTAGAAGGTATCAATATGGAAAGAAATCCGATACAGGCCAAGTCGCTGATAGGGTTGATGCTGGATGAGCCTATGTTTTTTGAGACAAAGAGTCTGTGGGAGAATGGAGTTGCTTTCGGCAGATTCTATCCGAAATTTACGGAAAAAGACTGGAAAAAATGGTTGTCTGTCTGCGGGCTGCAGAGCTCTTCCTGGCTGGGGCTTTTGTCGAAAGGAGAGCGGATGAAGTTTCAATTTGCTTTTGCCATGGCGCATCATCCCCGGGTACTTTTGCTGGATGAACCTACCGGAAATCTGGACGCAGTATTTCGAAAAGAATTTCTGGATATTTTGCAGGAGGCGGTAGAGGAAGAACAAATCAGCGTGTTGTTTTCTTCTCACCTCACATCTGATTTGGAGAGAGTGGCAGACAGTGTGGCGCTGCTGGAACAGGGAGAACTTCTCTATGCAGATTCCATGGAGAATATGACGTCGCGTTATCGCTTCATCAAGGGAAGCAGAGAAGAAGGGAAAGCGCTCAGGGAAGAAAAGGAGCCGGGCGTAGTGGGGATGCAGGTTACAAAAGTGGGATTTGAGGCAATACTGGATATGGAAGAAATATCACAGCGTCTAGCCGAGAAGGTGAAGGAAATCAGACAAGAGGAAACAGATTTGGATAAATGGATGTATTACATGACAAAGAGAGGGAAATATCATGGACAGCATGTGGAAAAAGATAAGGCAGTTTGACGGATTCTGGTATGCGGGAGAGAAATATGTGTTTCTGCTGTTTCCTAGGATACACCAAAGAATGCCGGAAGTGGGAACCGGAGGAGAACGGGATATACTGCTGTTTTTAGGAAACAGCCTGTATTTTATTCTGCTTCTCTGTTCAAATTATAAAGAACCTGCGGTTATGACTGCCTTGGCGGCGGCAGTTACAATGGGGCTTATGTTTTATTCCCTGGTGCGTTTTACGAAGCGGGAGGGAGAACATTGGCGCTCTGTCTATCAGAAGATTATGTATTTTCCAGTAGACAGAAAAAAATATCTTCTGGCAAAAGTACTTCCTGGGGCAAAAGTGATTGCTTTACAGCTGGGGCTGCAATGTCTGGCATTTGTCTGCCGGATGATGATGGGGCAGGCTGTTGCTGCAGAGACAATGATTTTGATTCTGCTCTGTATTGTTGTCAGCGGCGTCTGGTATTTTCTGGGATTTTTGCTGCTGATGGTTCTGGGAGAACGGGCTTTGAATCTGTTTCCGATTCCTTTTGTCACTGGAATCTGTCTGGTGTATGGTTTGGGAAGCCTTTGGCATCTGTATTGAGGAGAGGCCCGCTGGAACAAGGAGAGTCTTAAATGGAAACAGAACAAGACGCAGAGCATAGAAAATGCAGGAAAATCGTGTTTATAATCTTACAAAATTAGTGTTTATGCACAGAAAGAGGAAAAAATGGCAGATTTAGGGAAACCACAAAACACAATAGCAGTATTGCAGAAATATCATTTCAATTTTCAGAAAAAATTCGGACAGAATTTTCTGATAGACGCCAGGGTGCTGGAAAAAATTATCCAGGCGGCAGAAATTACTGCAGAGGATTTCGTGCTGGAAATCGGACCGGGAATCGGTACCATGACCCAATATCTCTGTGAAAATGCCAGAGAGGTGGCAGCAGTAGAGATTGACAGAAACCTGATACCCATACTGGAAGATACGCTGCAGAAGTATGACAATGTGGAGATTATCAATGAGGATATTTTGAAAGTGGATATAAACCGGCTGGCACAGGAAAAAAATAATGGAAAACCTGTCAAAGTAGTGGCAAATCTGCCCTATTATATCACAACGCCCATTATCATGAAATTGTTTGAAAGCCATGTACCGGTGGACAGTATCACCATTATGGTACAAAAGGAGGTGGCAGAGCGGATGCAGGCAGAGCCAGGCAGCAAAGAATACGGAGCACTGTCTCTGGCAGTTCAGTATTATGCAGAGCCTTCCATTGTAGCCAACGTGCCTCCCAATTGTTTTATTCCCAGGCCGAAAGTAGGAAGCGCAGTGATTCGTCTGAGCAGCCATAGAGAGAAAGCTGTGCAGGTGGAGGATGAAAGACTGATGTTTGCTTTCATCCGCGCTTCCTTTAATCAACGGCGCAAGACGCTGGTAAATGGGCTGAATAATTCTCCGGAGGTATCTGTGAGCAAAGAAGAGGTTGTAAAAGTTTTAGAACAGATGGGACTGAGCAGCGATATACGGGGAGAAAAATTGTCCCTGGAACAGTTTGCGGAACTTAGCAATAAGCTGATGCAATGAGCGGAATTGTCCCTGGAACAGTCTGCAGAATTCAGCAATAAACGGATGTAACAGAGCGTCTTGAGATATGTTCTGGTTTATTTGTCCGGCGTCTGAGAGGACGCTGTGAATTCAATGATATCCTGCCGGAAACGTTTGAATACATTCTGATTCTGCAGTTTGGGATTAACGCGGGCTTCAATGGCGATGCTCTCAAAGAAGCCGCACCAAAGCCGCTGGTATTCCAATTCCTTTGAAGAAAATTTATTCAGCATGTCTTTGTCGAGACCACTTGTGTCAGTCAGAAAGTATGGCTGTCCCTTTGGGTGCAGAACAGCCGTGTCCCGGTTTGCATCATAAATCATAAAATTTTCCTGGGGAAGCCGGTCGGAGAAATGTTCTCCAAGAAAGGGAAGAACATCGTTCTTGGGATGTATTTGGGCAAAAAGAATGCCGTTTTCCAATTCTTGAAACCGTAGAAACCCCAAAAGGTGATGAGCCTCGTTCCCGGTGCGGCGGGAGAGCTGAAAGGTCCGGTTCACATAGGGCTCCCCGAGGTAATTCAAGACCTTGCTGCCATCTTTTAGAGAAAGAGCGAGAACAATTGTCTTGTAGATGGCGTCTGCTTTGTTCATGGGGTTCCTCCGGTCAGACGTTTCTTCCAAGGAAGAGGCGGCCTGGCACAGTTCCGTGTAAGTCTCTTCTCCGAGACGGGCCAGGAGAGTGCGGGCAACTTTTTTGCTTTTCTCGTAATCTGTCTGTACAGAGATATATTCACAGAACAGGCTGTAGTTGTCCGGCTGGCGGGTGGTGAGAGATATATTTGCATGGCCGTAGCGGCTGGCCCATGCATCGTATACGCCGGTAAAAATACCATCAATACTGTCCTCACAGAGAAATAGATACATAAGAACCCCTTTCTATCATTGTAATTTGTAAGTAATTGCGCAACAGCCGGACGAACGAAATAATCCGGGCGTCTGTCGGATGAAAAATTTGATTTACTGCTCTGCCGAGATAATCTGGGCGTCTGTCAGATGGAAATCAGAGCGCATGTCATTGTCAAAGAAACTGAGCTGCTGGTATCCTTCCTCCCGGATATCTTTTGGAATCAACGTCTTATCTCCCATAAGATTTTTACAGATATAGTCTGCCTCCAGTTTCGTAGGATACATCATTTTTCCAGAACAGGTAATAAAATATAAAGCACGCTTCAGCACCACGCCGATTTTTTTCAGGTCGTCAAAAGTGAGGGTGCTCAGTTTTCGTGCCTTCACAATGCGCTCTGCAGATTTATATCCAATTCCGGGTACCCGCAGCAGAGTCTGATAGCTGGCCCGGTTGATTTCCACCGGGAAATATTCTAAATGCTGCAGGGCCCAGTCGCATTTGGGGTCCAGAAAGACATTAAAGTTCGGGTGTTCTTCGGATAAAAGTTCAGAGACCTGAAAGTGATAATAGCGCAGCAGCCAATCTGCCTGATAGAGACGGTGTTCCCGCAGAAGCGGGGGACCGCCGGGAAGCGCAGGTAGCATGGAATGGTGGTTTACGTTGACAAAAGCGGAATAAAAGACACGCTTCATCTGAAACTTTTGATAAAGTCCCTCTGCAACGCTCATAATCTGAAAATCATTTTCCGGAGTGGCTCCAATAATCATCTGGGTGGACTGTCCGGCGGGCACAAAATGGGGAGCCCTGCGGTACAATGTCAGCTCATGTTTGTTGTCTGCAATGCGGTTCTGAATCTGGCGCATAGGCTTTAGAATCGTATTGCGGGACTTGCAGGGAGCCAGTTTCCGCAGGCTGTCAGCGGTAGGCAGCTCTAAATTGATGCTCATACGGTCTGCCAGGAATCCCGTTTTCTCCAGCAGAAGAGGGTCAGCACCAGGAATAGACTTTACATGAATATATCCGTTGAAATGATGAACATTGCGGAGCTGATATACAGTCTGATAGATTAAATCCATGGTGTAATTGGGACTGACCATAATGCCTGAGCTCAGAAAGAGCCCTTCAATATAATTGCGCCGGTAGAATTCCATTGTGAGACGGCAGACTTCTTCCGGGGTGAAAGCGGCACGCTTCACATCAGAAGTGCAGTTGTTGAGACAGTAGGCGCAGTTAAAAATGCACTCGTTGGTAAACAATATTTTCAAAAGGGAGATACACCTTCCGTCTGCGGAAAAAGTATGGCAGACACCCGGGGCAATGGTGTTCCCTATCCCTTTTCCATTTCCACTTCGGTCAACGCCGCTGGAAGTACAGGCCACGTCATATTTGGCAGCATCCGATAAAATTGTCAATTTCTCAAGTAAATCCATGTCCATCTGTAAATTCATATGCAAAATGTCCTCACACTCAAAATTGCGAACGAATGTTCTGAAATCATCATAGCACAGACAAAAAGAAAATGCAAGAGAAAAAGAACGTTTGTTTGAGAAAAAGAAAATCTGATGTTGCAGAACAACGGCAGCGCCCTGACAGGAATGTTTTCTCCTTTTTGGCATATAGTCATAAGAAGGGGGTGCTTTTCTTGAAAGAAAAAATAAAGACATTTTTTGCCGTCTGCATTTTAATTCTTGCCGTGCCGTATATCGTCACTCTTTTGTTTCAGGGAGATGAGACAAGCCCAGACAGCGGAAAAGTGCAGAATTTTTCTAAAGAAAAAGTTTCGGAAACTTTGAAAATGAAGGACAAAGACACAGATGTGGAGAAATATCTGGTGGGAGTGATGGCAAAAGAAATTTCTCCGGATTATCACAAGGAGGCCCTCAAAGCCCAGGCGGTAATTGCAAGAACAGCCTTGTCTGCGGCAGGAGAAGATGAAAACAATCCTCTGCCGGAATCTATGTCCCAGGAAGAGATGATGAAATTGTGGGGCCGGGAAAATTTTGAAAAGAATTACAGCATTCTGGAGGAAGCGGCAAAAGATACAAAGGGAGAAATTCTGGTTTATCAGGAAAAACCTGCCCACGGGGCCTTTCACGCAGTCAGCGCAGGAAAAACGAGAAGCGCGAAAGATGCGCTGCAGACAGAAGAAGAGCCCTATCTTGCCAGTGTGGACAGTAAAATGGATATCCCCTCTTTGGATTATTTAAAAGTGGTTTTCATGGAAAAAGAAGAATTTTTAGAAAAGTTGAGAGAAATCTGTCCAGAATTAAAAGCTGGGAAAGAAAATATTCTGGAGTCTGTGGAGATTCAAAGCCGGGATTCTGCTGATTATGCAGTGAAAGTAAAAGTGGGAGAAAAGGAGATAACAGGGGAAGAATTTCGGAATAGTTTAGGTTTAAATTCAGCTTGTTTTTATATCAAAGAAGTGGAAAATAAAGTGCGCATTGTGACGAAAGGATTGGGTCATGGACTGGGACTCAGCCAATACGGCGCAAATGAATTGGCAAAAGAGGGAAAAAATTACAAAGAAATTCTACAGTATTATTATAAAGAAATTCAGATAAAGCGTTAAAGACAAAATTTTTGTATAAAAGAATGCGCCGCATCATATCAAATAAAAATTTCATGAAAATCTTGAATAATACCTTCTTTTTCGGCAAAACTATGAAGGAAAACAAACAGAAATGGAAGGTGACAGGATGAGAAATAAAAAAATTACGGCAGTTTTTAATCGAAAATCTTACATCACTGCCGCTGTTATTATGGTAGTTGCAGCCTTTGGAATGACAGGAGTTTACTACGCTCAGCAGGAAAAGAAGCAGGAGGAACAGCTGGCAAAGGAACGGGAAAAACAGGTGCAGCAGGCGAAAGCAGAGGATGCGGCAAAGGAAAGAGCGGCTGAGAGAGAAGCCAAAGCCAGAGAGGCAGAGGAGAAAGCGAAAGCTAGAGAAAAGGAAAAAGAAGAGGCAGAAGCAGTATCAGGCATCATTGAGCCCAGGGAAAATAATTTTATGGATGAGCCGGAAGTAGTGGCGGCGCAGGTAAGCAGAGAAACTCTGCCGGAAATCCATTTTGATTCTGAAACAGGATTAAATTGGCCGACAGAACAGGGAAATGTTATTTTAAATTACAGTATGGACCGAACCATATATTTTGCTACTTTGGAGCAGTATAAATATAATCCTGCAGTGATTATCCAGGCAGAAGTCAATACCCCGGTAAAAGCGGCGGCTTCTGGTAAAGTAACTTCTATTGAGACTAATGAAGAGACAGGTGTGACCTTAACGGTAGATTTGGGAGACGGCTACACAGCCCGGTACGGCCAGCTGAAAGAGATTTCTAAAAATCAGGGAGATTATCTGGAAATCGGAGAAGTGATTGGATATGTCAGCGAGCCTACGAAGTATTATTCTGTCGAAGGAGCAAACCTTTATTTTCAGCTTCTGAAAGATGGAAATCCGGTAGACCCTATGGAGTATTTTGAATAGAAAATAAGTTGCGTGATGACAGGACAAAAAGGCGGTTGTAACATAACAAAAGAGTGCAGAATGTTTGATATCAGATTGCGCTTTGCGTTATTTCTACAGCGGCCTTTTGCTATGACGGCAGGGGATATGACGGTTGATTTTCCTCTTTGGTATGATAAAATAAAAATGCTGCAGAAATTAAGATACAGGCACGAATCGCCGTATTTTTCATAAGATAAAGTATCATTGGATGAAAATTCGCAGCACTGTCTTTCTTACTTGTTGTGAAACATGAAAGTGATATTATGTCTGATGAAAAAATACCTGCTTTGAGTGCTGCTTTGCATACAGGAGACTGCTTGCAGTCTCTTTACATATTACAAGAGAGGGATATTTGTTGGAAGAAAAACAAAATGTAACATATATGCTCCGGTGCAGCGATGGAACGCTGTACACAGGGTGGACAAATAATTTGGACAAACGATTGCGGGAGCACAACGCAGGCCAGGGAGCAAAATATACCAGAGGACGCAGACCAGTCACTCTTGTGTATGCAGAAATGTGGGACACGAAGCAGGAGGCGATGAGACGGGAAGTTCAGATTAAAAAGCTCACCCGGAAAGAGAAAGAAAAGCTGGTGTCATCATATCAAAAAAGCAGAAATGAACCGTAAAAATTGGTACAAGCGATTCATTTCTGCCGACTGAACTGCATTTAGATTGATAAAGCGATTCATTTCTACTGGCTGAATTGTACTTAAAAAAGAGGCATTCTCGCCACAAAGCAGTACATCATGATAAAGTGGCACATGCTGCCGCCCATCACAAACAGATGAAAAATTTCATGAGAGCCAAAATTTTTATGTTTGGAATTGAAAATGGGCAGTTTCAAGGCGTAGATAACGCCTCCAATGGTATAGATGATTCCTCCCGCCAGCAGCCAGCCAAAAGCCTGAGAAGAGAGAGAGGTAATTATCTGGGTGAAAGCCAGAACGCAGACCCAGCCCATGGCAATATATAATATAGAAGAAAACCATTTGGGGCAGGTAATCCAGAAGGCCTTCACAAGAATACCCAGAAGTGCAATTCCCCACACCAGAGCCAAAAGGCCGTAGCCAGTGCGTCCGCCCAGAACGATGAGACATACGGGGGTATAAGTACCTGCAATCAATATGAAAATCATCATGTGGTCCAGCTTGCGCAGAATGAGGTTGGACTTTTCTGATAAATCCAGTGCGTGGTAGGCAGCGCTGGCTCCGTAGAGCAGAATCATGCTTCCAATAAAAATGGTAAGAGAAACTGTGTGAATCTTGTCTGGATTTGTGGAAGCGCGGATTAAAAGCGGCATAGCGGCAAACAGGGCCATCAGCATACCGATAAAATGTGTAATGGAACTTCCCGGGTCTTTTAATTTGAATTTCATGTCAGCAGTCCTCCTTTGAAGTAATAATGATATGTTGTCAAGTCAAAAGCATTTTGACCCTGATAATATTATATGTTAAAGTATCAAAAATATTATTATATAGTATTTAAAACTATGTAATGGATAAGTAAATACTACACTATATAGAAGAAAATGTCAATATAAGGATGTATTAATGATGAAAACCAGGAGATTTTCAGAAAATTGTTTGACAATACTTTGTTTCTTTGATATGATTGAAAACAGGCTTTTTACATGGCAGACAGAAAAGTTGAAAATTTAGTCACTGGATATTGGGAAAACGACAGACAGGAATAACAGAAAAGGAATTAATACGAGGAAATATATGGAAACAGTAAGATTTGATGAACTAGATTTATATCCCCAGATACTGAGGGGGATTCAGGAAATGGGATTTGAAGAAGCAACTCCCATTCAGAGCAAAGCAATTCCGATTGTCATGGAAGGGGTAGACGTAATCGGACAGGCCCAGACAGGTACCGGGAAAACGGCCGCTTTCGGCATTCCCCTTTTGATGAAAGTGGATTCTCACAATAAAAAGACCCAGGCAATTGTTCTCTGTCCTACCAGAGAGCTGGCCATCCAGGTGGCAGAAGAGATACGCTGTCTTGCAAAATATATGCATGGGGTGAAAGTACTTCCTGTGTACGGCGGGCAGGATATTGTGAAACAGATTCGTTCTCTGAAAGGCGGAGCGCAGATTATTATCGGTACGCCGGGACGTGTGATGGACCATTTAAGGCGCAAAACTATCAAATGTGAAGAGATACACACGGTAGTATTGGATGAAGCAGATGAAATGCTGAACATGGGATTTCGGGAGGACATTGAGACAGTACTGGAATATATTCCAGAGGAGAGACAGACAGTGCTGTTTTCTGCCACCATGCCGAAACCTATTTTGGAAATCACAAAAAAATATCAGAAAAATGCAGTAAATATCAAGGTAGTGAAGAAAGAACTGACCGTTCCCAACATAGAGCAGTACTATTACGACGTCAAACGGAAAGATAAGGTGGAAGTGCTGAGCCGTCTTTTGGATGTGTACGACCCGAAGCTTTCCCTGGTATTCTGCAACACCAAACGGATGGTGGATGAGCTGGTAAATGCACTGCAGGGCAGAGGCTATTTTGCAGAAGGGCTTCACGGAGATATGAAGCAGGTGCAGCGTGACCGGGTGATGAATCGCTTCCGGGGCGGAAAGACGGAGATTCTGGTTGCCACAGACGTAGCGGCAAGAGGAATAGATGTGGACGACGTGGAGGCAGTGTTCAACTTTGACCTTCCTCAGGACGACGAGTATTATGTACACCGTATCGGCAGAACGGGACGGGCAGGCAGAACCGGGCGTTCCTTTACTTTTGTGAAAGGAAAAGAAGTCTACAAATTAAAAGACATTCAAAGGTACTGCAAGACAAAGATTTTAGTACAGAAAGTACCCAGCATGGAAGACGTGGTACAGGTAAAATTAGAAAAAATTATGGAGCACATTGGAACCATTATAGAGGAAGAAGATTTGAGCTCCATGGTAAATATGATTGAGGCCCAGGTCAACGAGTCGGATTATACAGCCATGGACATTGCGGCCGCTTTCCTGAAACTGGCATTGCTGGGAGAGGAAGAGAACAGGCAGCCGAATCTGGAAAACTTTGAGTTCGGTGACACAGGCGCAGAGGAAGGCATGGTTCGCCTCTTTATCAATATTGGTAAGAAACAGCATGTAAAGCCTGGAGATATCCTAGGAGCCATAGCGGGAGAATCAGGAATGCCCGGAAAATTGGTAGGCGCCATTGATATGTATGACAAATATACTTTTGTGGAAGTGCCCCGGGAGTATGGAAAAGAAGTGCTGCAGGCCATGAGCGATTCCAAAATTAAAGGAAAGAGCATCAACATTGAGCCGGCAAATCAGAAATAGAGAAAATCTGCTGAGAAAAGTGTGTGGGAGACAGGCTTCCGCACACTTTTCTTATCTTATAGGAAATTCCTCCGGATTTCCTATAAGATAAAAATAATATGCGCACTCGCACAAGAAGAAAATATTGCTTCGCAATTGTGCTCGGC
>JAAWLS010000026.1 GCA_022798035.1 Lachnospiraceae bacterium
GGTCATTTTTCAAAATACAGTAACACATGCGTTTCCAGCTTGGAATGTCCTTTGTAGATTTGATATCATCCGTGTCATCTGGTATTTTCCCGGGAAAGATGATTCTGGAACTTTTATTCAGCGTATAGTTAGACACCCCGTTTCTCTGAATCCGATACCCGTGGTCCAACAATTCCTGAATCGTCTCTTCCGACAGTCCTCCTCCCGTCTCATGCCAGAATTTCATAGAAGTCCTGAATTTTTTCACGTAGCTGTTCCGCAGTCTGACAGGCAGTGTGTCCAAGAGAAATTTCGTGTAGGATTCCCAGGTATGACCGGGAGGCAGCGTAATGTTCCGGTACCCCAGCGCCTTTGTCTTGGCGTAAATAGCCCCGAAATTTGCTCCTTTCACCCTGCCTACCAGCTTTGTCCAGATTTCCGGGTCAATCACGCGGTAAAGGTTCAGACTGTCTTTGGCATAATCGTTAAAAGGTGATGCCACCCGCATCTGGCTTGGTTTCAGTCCTGCCATATAATATAAATCATACAGCCTGTTGTAATCATACCCAAACTTGAAATTGGCGGCCCACACATCGTTATTGGTCCAGTCATACAGCGGGGAAGCGCACCACACATCCTTAAACTGTTTGGAAATCCAGCACTCTCCCTTATATCCGTATTTCCGGTTCATAAATCCGCTGTAACGCTGCAGAGACTCCTCTGCCCGAATCCCAAGCAGACAGACCGTATTCCCCTTGCCGTGCTGCTCTTTATAAAACCTTCCAAACTGTTTTGCCAGATTTTCCTGGGGCATCCGGTAGCGGTAGTGATGAAAAGGATTCGACATATTGATGACGTAGGGATAATCCGGCATGTCTCTCACCCAGATATCCTTTTTTGTGTCGTCCCAGGGGTACCAATACATCTCATAATTGCTCAAAGCTGTACGGGTTGCCATAGGAAGACATATCCAATATGGCTCTACCTCCTTTTCCAAACGCTGAAAGGTCTGCTCCACATACTCTGTCGTCACTGTGTACTGAGCCTCAAAGTCCTGATGAAACAGTCCCACTATACGGTCCGGATAGTATCTGTGTTTAAAATCCATAAAGAGATTCAGCAGTACCCCGCTGTCCTTTCCTCCGCTAAAGGAAACATAAATATTTTCAAATTCCTGGAACAGAAAATGGAATCTCTGCTGAAGCGCTTCGTAGACATCTTCCTCCTGATATTCCCGTATCATCCTCTGTCCTCCTCCTTTTGAAATTCTTTCAGATATACTTCCATGGAGCGGTTCATCTCATTTGAAAATTCTGACTCGTATTTTCTCTTCCAGAAAGCCTCCATCCATTTCTCATAACTCTGGGAACCTATTTTCCCAGAGAACATCTTTCTGATTTCCCGGCTGTTCTTCTCTCGATAAACATTTTCACAGACGATATCTGAAAGTTCAAAACGTTCTGGCTTCTTCCGCTCCTTCTGCTGCCTGCTGGGATGGCCAAACACTGCCATACAGGCAGGATAGACGTAAGAAGGAAGATTTAGGAGGCGTTTCATCTCTTCTGCGTGTTCCATAACGTCGCCGATATAACAGGAACCGATTCCCAGACTTTCCGCCGCTGTCACCGCATTTTGGGCCGCAATCAGCGCGTCCTCCACCGCCAGCAGCAAATCTCCCGTTCCCGGCCTTCTGGGAGAAAGTCCCGCTTCTTCATAAAAGGAAAGCCATTTTTGACAGTCTCCGCAGAAAATCAGTACCAGTTTTGCCTTCGCGATAAAGGGCTGGTGGTCGCAGAGCTCCGCTAATTTTTCTTTCTTTGCCTGGTCTGTAATATCCAGAATGGTATACAAAAGCTGGCATCCCGCCGAGGGCGCCTGCAGAGCCGCATTTAAAATGCTTTCCCTGTCCTTTGCCGAAATATTCTCTTCCGTAAACACCCGGACTGATTTTCTTGCATGAAGTGCCTGTAGTATCTCATTCATTTTCTGTTCCTCCCCGGCACATGAATCCATGTGCCCGTACAACATCTTTTCTCTTTTGTCAAAATGCAAATTACTAGATTACCAGCATGGCGTCTCCAAAGCTGAAAAAACGATATTTTTCTTTCACAGCAGTCTCATAGGCCCCCATCACATTTTCCCGGCCGGCCAGGGCCGACACCAGCATCACCAATGTGGATTCCGGAAGATGGAAATTCGTAATCAAAGCATCCAGAACATGAAATTGATACCCAGGATAAATAAAAATATCTGTCCAGCCGCTTCCGGCCCGCACAAATTCCCTTTCCTGCCCTCCAGGATTCTGAGCGCCTTTTCTGCTTTCCTGCAGTTTCATGGCAGCGGATTCGATGGTCCTGCAGCTTGTGGTGCCCACACAGACTACCCTGCCTCCTGCCTGTTTCGTCTCATTGATGATTTTTGCCGCCGTCTCGTCTATCTGATAAAACTCTGAGTGCATGTGATGCTCCTGCACCTGCTTTACTTTCACAGGACGAAACGTGCCAAGCCCCACATGCAGTGTCACTTCCGCAATGGCAATTCCTTTCTCTTTCACCTCTGCCAGCAGTTCCGGTGTAAAATGAAGCCCGGCAGTGGGAGCCGCCGCAGAGCCGTCATGTTTGGCGTAGACAGTCTGATAGCGGTTTTTATCCTGAAGCTGATGGGTGATATAAGGAGGCAGAGGCATCTGTCCCAGTCTGTCTAAAATCTCCTCAAAAATCCCTTCATAGGAAAACTGAATCAGACGGTTGCCGTCCTCCACAATTTCCAGAACCTCCCCTGTCAGCAGTCCGCCGCCAAATACAATTCTGCTGCCCGGCCTGGCCTTTTTTCCCGGTTTTACCAAAGTCTCCCAGATATCGTTTTCTCTCCGTTTTAACAGCAGAATCTCCACTTTTCCCTGAGTGCCCTCCCGCTCCCCGAACAATCTTGCGGGAATTACTTTTGTGTTGTTGAGCACCAGGCAATCCCCTGGCTGTAAATAGTCTGTAATATGGCAAAAAACTCTGTGCTCCATTTCCCCCGTCTCCTTATTGAGAACAAGGAGGCGGGAATTGGAGCGTTCTTCCAGCGGGTCCTGGGCAATCAGTTCCTGGGGCAGCTCATAATTAAAATCTTTTACATCCATGGCATCCCTTACTTTCTCAGCTCAATTCCCATATCTTCCAGAGATTTCAAAATTCTGTCCATGGCCGGAGCGTAATCTGCCTCTTCCAGCGTCTTGTCTTTTGCCCGGAATGTGAGAGAATACGCCACAGATTTATGACCTGCGCTAATCTGGGAACCTTCATAAATATCAAACAATTCGTAGCTCTCCAGATAGCTGCCTCCTTTGGCGTCAAATATCTTTTCCACTTCTCCCACCAATATGCTCTTTTTCATCACCATGCTGATGTCACGGGTAACTGCAGGGAATTTTGCAATGCCTTCATATTTCCGTCCAAAATCTGCCAGTTCCACAATCTTGGGCATATCAATCACTGCCACATACACCCGTTCTTTGATGGAATAATTTTCTGTCACTTTCGGATGGATTTCTCCCAGATAACCCACCACATTTCCGTCATAAATCACATTTGCCTGTCTGCCTGGATGCAGGAAAGGTTTCCCGGAATTGGGGTCGTAGGTTTCTTTTCCAGTTAATCCTGCTTTATCAAAAAATTCTTCTATTACTCCCTTCATGGTATAGAAATCGCCGTCCCCATACATACCCAGGGTAAACTGCATGCGCTCCTGGGGCAGCTCTGTCACAGGCACCTGCTTTGGCAGATAAATATTGCCAAGCTCATACAGGCGCACATTTTTGTTTCTGCGGTTGTAGTTGGTGGACAGAGAATTCAGCATGCCATTCAGGGAAATGGTACGCATAATGCTGAAATCCTCTCCCAGAGGATTGGAAATCACCACAGTTCTACGCAAAGGGCTGTCCCCCGGAATCAGAAGTTTGTCAAAGACTTTGGGGCTCTCAAAAGAATAGCTCATCCCCTGGCTGAATCCGCAGTACTCCGCAATATCTTTTGCCACCTCTTCCACTCTGAGTTTGAAGGAAAGTTTACCTGTTGTGGCCTCTCCGGTAGGAAGGGTGGTAGGAATATTGTCATATCCATAAAATCTTGCCACTTCTTCCGCCATATCTGCCAGGCATTCCAAATCCTGTCTCCAGGAAGGCACGATAACCTCATCCTTCTCGTCATCGTAATCCAAATCAATATTTTTAAAATATTCAATCATGATTTCTTTTTTAATGTCTGTTCCCAGCAGCCGGTTGACTTTCTCTGCGTCAAAAGGAATTCTTCTTCCCTCTCTCACCTTTCCATACACGTCAGCCACACCGCCTACCACTTCTCCGGCCCCCATCTCTTCTATGAGCTGGCATGCACGGTTAATGGCTTCTATGGCATTGTTGGGGTCCAGGCCTTTCTCGAATTTGCCGGAGGCATCTGTCCGAAGGCCGACTTTTTTGCTGGAAAGGCGGATATTCGTGCCGTCAAAACAGGCAGCCTCAAAAAGCATCGTCTGCACCTGGTCTGTAATCATGGAATTCTCTCCACCCATGATTCCTGCGATACCCACTGCTTTTTCTCCATCACAAATCATCAGAACGGAATCATCCATCGTGCGCTCCTGGCCGTCCAAAGTCACAAATCTTTCATCCTTGGCTGCCCGCCGCACAATAATCTCTCTTCCTGCGATGGTATCTAAATCGTAGGCATGCATGGGCTGGCCGTACTCTTCCATCACATAGTTGGTGATGTCCACAATATTATTGATGGGCCGGATTCCCTGGGAGGCAAGACGCCGCTGCATCCATTTGGGAGAGGGGCCTATCTTGATGTTTTTCACCACGCGCGCGCAATATCTGGGACAGAGCTCTGTATCTTCCACCGTCACTTTGATATAATCATTGACATTTTCACTGTTCCCAGTTTCTGTCACCACAGGAGGATGGAAAGACTTGTGAAAGGTGGCCGCCGCCTCCCTTGCGATTCCAAGTACGCCAAAACAGTCCACACGATTCGATGTAATCTCATATTCAAAAACCACATCATCCAGTCCCAGAGCTTTGACAGCGCTTTCCCCAACTACCGCATCATCCTCAAAAATATAAATGCCTTCCTCCGGCGCTTCCGGATACATTTCCCGGTCAGAACCAAGCTCTTCAATGGAGCACATCATGCCGTTAGAGACAACACCTCTTAATTTTCCCTTTTTAATCTTGATTCCACCTGGAGTTTTCTTGCCGTCATGGCCTCCTGCCACCCGGCCTCCGTCCAGTACAACCGGTACTTTCTGTCCTTCTTTTACATTAGGCGCTCCGGTTACAATCTGAATGTATTCTTCTCTTCCCACATCCACCTGGCAGACAACCAGTTTGTCGGCATCTGGATGTTTTTCAATCTTTTTAATCTGTCCGATGATAATATTTTCCAAATCTGCATCCAGCTTTTCATACCCTTCCACCTTGGAGCCGGAGAGGGTCATTCCATCCATGTACTCCTGAGCTGTCACTTCCAACTCAGGGACATAAGCTTTTATCCATGATAATGATGTATTCATACTTCTTACTTCCTTTCCTGATACCTTTGTCGATTGCGAAACTGCAGAGTCTCCAAAATTTTATTCTATAATCTTATTTTAATTATTTTAAAATTGCTTTAAAAAACGGTCGTCATTCTCATACAGTAAACGCATATCGTCAATTTCATACTTCAAAAGCGCAATTCGTTCCAAACCTACGCCGAATGCAAATCCTGAATACTCTTCTGCATCAATTCCGCTCATTTCCAGCACTCTGGGATGTACCATACCGCATCCTAAAATTTCAATCCATCCGGAACCTTTGCAGAACCGGCATCCCTTTCCACCGCATTTAAAGCAGGTCACGTCCACCTCTGCGCTTGGCTCTGTAAATGGGAAATGATGGGGACGGAATTTTACTTTTGTTTCTTCCCCAAACAGCTGACGGGCAAATTCTGCCAGTGTTCCCTTCAAATCTGCGAAAGTGATGTGTTTGTCAATTACAAGTCCCTCAATCTGGTGGAAGGAGGGAGAATGGGTCGCATCCACTTCATCAGAACGGAACACCCTGCCAGGAGCAATCATGCGGATTGGAAGCTTACCCTTTTCCATCTCACGCACCTGCACTGGAGAAGTCTGCGTACGCAGCAGAATTTTATCGTTGATATAAAAGGTGTCCTGCTCGTCTTTGGCCGGATGATTGGCCGGAATGTTCAAAGCTTCAAAATTATAGTAATCATATTCCACCTCAGGGCCTTCCACCACTTCATATCCCATGCCTACAAAAATACGTTCCACTTCTTCCAGTGCAATCGTATTGGGATGGCGGTGGCCTACACGGTTTTTCTTGGCTGGAAGGGTAACGTCAATCACTTCCTGTCTCAGTTTAATCTCCCGCTCAGCCGCCTCCAATTTGGCTTTCGTCTCTTCAATCAGCTTCTCAATACTCTCTCTTGTTTCGTTGACAAGCTGTCCTACCACAGGCCGCTCTTCTGGAAGCACGTCTTTCATGCCTTTTAGTACCGCAGTCAATTCTCCTTTTTTGCCTAAAAATGCAACACGCACTTCATTTAACTTGGCAAGTCCGTCAGAATTCTGAATTTCACGCACTGCCTCTGCCTTAATTTGTTCCAATTTTTCTTTCATAATCATTCTCCTTTATTAGTAAAAAATTCCTAATACCGTCAATAGAATCTTATTTTACAACATTCTGTCTGTCCTTCTGCCGAAAGAGCTTATCTCATAGATTATCCCAACAGAATTTCTTATAAAGTCAAATACCCCGCAGCAAGCTACGGGGCATGGCCTGGCTTGTTCTTTCCGCCCAAGAGGCGGGGTATTTGCACCCGCAGGGCGCTTACCCTCGCGGCATTCGCCAAATATCCGCGCGCCCGGCTGCCTGGCCATTGCCCGCGGGAATAAAAATAATCCCTATGCAAAAACTGCATAGGGACGAAATATTCCGCGGTACCACCCTGGTTCTTGAGAATCTTTTCTCTTCATTCTCAAACACTCTCTCTGTGTAACGTACAGAAAACGTCATATCCTACTTCTCGTAATCTTGTTTCAGATATGCAGCTCCGGTGAGAAATTCAATTGCTTTCTTTTCTTAAAAGGGTTCCCAGCCGATGACCCTCTCTCTCTGTAAGCAGTACAGCAATCTAATGATATCACAAACTTTATCTGCCTGTGATACGCGGCACCTTCCTTGCTTTTTACTATTCTTTTATTCCATGGGTACTATTCTAACACGCAGCAAAAGAAACTGCAAGCGTTTTTTATCTACAGTTCAGCATCCCATGCATAGGAGCTCATCATGTTTACATGTTTGGGCTCTTACTGCATGGGAATGCGGAGCGCCTTCTTATGAGCAAAGTTAGCTGCATCGCAGCGGGAAAACGCTGTCAGCGTCTTTGCGAATGGCGCGGGCTGAACTGTTTCTTAAATCAGCATCCCATGCATAGGAGCTCATCATGTTTACATGTTTGGGCTCTTACGTTTACATGCTTATTTGCTCCTCATACCGCTCTTCACACATCTTATTGATTTCTGCACATACCAGCAATATGTAAATACCAAAATACAGCCACAACATCAGCAAAATAATGGTAGTCAGACTTCCATACATGGAAAACCCATTGAAATAATCCACATAAACAGAAATTCCAAAGGACAGAAACGACCAGCCCACTGCACTCAGCAAACTTCCGGGAAGCTGATTCTTCAGCTTTGCCTTTCGGTTTGGGAGCATTTTAAACATCATTGCAAAAAACATCATCAGTACTGCCAGCAAAATCAGGGAACGCAGCTTTAAGATTCCCTGCGTAATATCCGCCACAATTGGAATATATTTCACAACCAGATTCTGCAGACTGTTGCCAAATACCATCAATGTGAGAGAAACCACGATAGCAATCACCAGCATCAGCGTATACAAAATGGCACGAAACCGCAGAAAAATCCAATTTCTCGTCTCCTCAATATCATAGACACTGTTCAGTCCATTGGTAAGACACTGTACCCCTTTTGCCGCCGACCACACTGCCATCACCGCCGCCACCGACACAATTCCAGCTGAATTGCTGTATACTTCATGTATAATTCCTATAAGAAACGGCGAAATATAATCCGGCATCAACCGATGAACCGCCTCCATTATCATTCCTTCTGTCACTGGCGTGTACTGCACCAGGGAGATAAACAGCATAATAAAAGGAATTAAAGACATTATGATAAAAAATGCAGACTGCGCGGCATAGGCGCTGACGTTATCCCTTCTGCATTCTTCCAGAAACATTCTCATTTTTGCCGCTATTTTCCAAAACATATTTATTCCTCATTGTATATATTTTCTATGGAGATATCATGATAAAATTTCATTAAGATATCAATATAATTCATGCCGGCCTTTGCCATCCCGTTGGAACCATTCTGGCTCATTCCAATTCCATGGCCATAGCCTCCTCCATCCAGCACATATCCTTTTTCTGCCGGGGTTATGGTACAGTAAGCGCTTGGAAGAAGTTTCATATCAACGGGATTTCCGTTTTTGTCTGTCACTTTCAGTGCCGCAGCCCCCAGCACGGAGCGTATGTTATATTCGGTGAGCAAAAGAACACTTCCTTTTTCATAGGTGACACATAGTTTTCGAATGGCGCCTCCCGTCCCCCGCTCTTTCACAGAAATTTCTTTCACTTTTCCAAATCCCGCAATATCGGACACAGAGCCTTTGGCTCCATCCTCTTTTAATATTTCCACATTGGTTTCGTTGGCTTTGGCCCGCTCCACTACCATGGCGCTCATAGCTTCTCCCCGCCCCTTCTCTATGGAAATCTCTGCTCTCCAGCGAAAATAAGGGCTCTCGCTGTCAAACCCGGTGACTTCACTATTTTTGATAAATTCCGCAAAAGCTTCTTCACTGGAAATATCTGTTTTTGCCTCCTCTGCAAGCAGTGATGTTCCCTGCAGATACTCATATTTTTCCTCGTTCTCAATATTCCACAATCCCATGTCTCCAGTATAACCGCAGGATGTGGAGAAAAAATAGGCCTCCGCAATTTCTCCCTTATATTTTATCACCTCGCCTACTGTATCGTCCACTGCCAGATTGGTCTGGGTATTTTCCTCCTGCTTATTATATACCTGATAATTTGTACTGTCATCCACATGGGCACCAAAAGCTGCGTAATCGTTTTTCATCAATTGTATGCAGGCATAACTTCTGGCGCAGACTGCCTGAACCCGCAGGGCTTCCAATTCATAAGAAGCCGGCATTTCACTTGGAACCACCCCATATAAGTACTGTTCCAAAAGAAGCTCATTTACTACGCCGTACCCCTCCTGATATTTCCGCACTTCCATACTGCCCCGATATCCCAGGGAACTGGGTGTGCCTGTTTCATCTGCAAAATAAATTTTTCCATCTTCTGATGAAATTTTAACATAATCCACATCTTTTTGAAAAAATTCTGATACCGCAAAGGGCTGATTCGCCTCTAACTGTTCTTCTTTGCCGCCAAAGGCCACCGTTACCCCCTTATCTGCCATAAACACCGGATTTTCATGATAAATTCCGCTTTCTGCATTCAAAAGCAGTACACGAATCACCTCAATGGAGGCCGGCTCCTTCAGGATAATTCCGCAGACCTGTTTCTCTGCCACCACAAAATCCGCCTGAAGATTTCCAATTACCAGTTTTGATTCATCCAATTCTTCCACTGTTCCGTAAGTCTTATATATTTTCAGACTTCCGCTG
Source organism: Lachnospiraceae bacterium (assembly GCA_022798035.1). Lineage (GTDB taxonomy): Bacteria > Bacillota > Clostridia > Lachnospirales > Lachnospiraceae > Petralouisia. The sequence goes on from JAAWLS010000026.1 coordinate 9,752, forward strand.
TGCTCTAATGTTCCATACCCGGAAATTTCAATCTGCTTCTCATTAAAACTCAGTACTTTGCCGGAAATCATATCTTCTTTTTTATAAATGGCTGTAACCTTTTTTTCTTTCCATTCCACATCGCATATGGTATCTGTAATCTCTTCGGTCAGTCCTTCCACATCTAAAAGGATTTTCTGATGTTCATATAAAATTTCTGCCTTTGCATCCTGAGCAGAATGAATAAACACATTTTCCAAAGTGAGCGGGCCTTTGCACTCACTGCTGACCCCTATAATCCGCTCTCCCTTTACATAAACTTGATACATATCGTAGCGGTGGAAATAATCCACTCCCTCTGCCACCTCAAAATATCCCTTTTGTGTCAGTTTCCGCTGACTTCCTTCCGGGGATTCATCCTCTGAATCTTCCGTTAAAAAGACAAAATTTTTGGCAGACACTTCTCCTTTTGTGTCCAGCAAATCCAATATCTGTTCATACACTCCGTTCCACTGGGAGCGTGTTACGTTTTTCCAGGAAAATTCATCTGGATAAGTTACATATTCTTTCACAGAAAGCTGTTCCAGCAATTTCTCCAATTTTGCAAAAGTTAATTTTCCATTTAAGTTTTTTCCGCCATTGATTTCTTTTAATTTATCCTTCCACTCTTTCTCTTCATAATATGTAAAACTCAGCTGCGAAGGCAGTTCTGCCATCGCCACATACTCTCCGCTGTATTCCAGGATAACTTTTTCTTTTGTAATTATTTTTACAAAAATAAAAACCAAAATCAACAGCAGAAGCACCCATATTGCTGTCACACAACTTTTTTTGTTCAAAGAATATTTCTTTTTCATCCAGCTCTTCCTGTCCCTTTTTAAATTCAAGCGTCCCCTTTGCCCCTCTTTCCAGACAAACAGCATTACCAACGAAAAGGCTGCCTTTCTCCAAAGCAGCCTTTCCTCTTTTGTAATTTATCTTCCGTATCTCAAAAATCTTTTGCATATTATAATTCTTTTGTATTTTCTGTCTTTCGTACTTCCTGTTTCTCTCTTTTGTCACTTATGCGCAAATTTTCTTTAGTAAAAATCTTTGGTACACTGTAATTTTTCTGGAAAGTACCCCAAAATGCCGTTCCTGCAATTTTGACTCCTAGCTAAGCTAGGTGGGTAACCGCAGCCTCTCTTCTGCCTTCCGCTGCGTTATGACGGCCTGACATCCAATCGGCAATATAGGAATCCCATAAAAATAAATGTAGGTTCAAAATAACAGGTTATCGAACACCCCAGGAATACTCTCTAGCCTATACTGATTATACCTTATTATGCCCCGATTATCAACTAAAAATTAATGTTAATTTCATGTTTCAGGCACAAAATTTTCCAACAAAGTTTCCCTATAACATGGGCTTTCTGGATTTCCCTCCACTTCATCTTGTAGATTTTCCGGAAGGCCTTCCTTCTTTACTTCAACCTCATCTTGTAGATTTTCCAGAAGACCTTCCTTCTTTACTTCAGCTTCATCTTATGGATTTGTCTGAAGTTCTTCATTGTTCTCTTCAGCTCCATCCTGTGGATTTGTCTGAAATTCTTCATCGTTTACTTCAGCTTCATCCTGCGGACTCTTCTGAGGTTCTTCTGTTTCCGGCTCTTCCTGTGGATTTACCTGAGGTTCTTCTGTTTCCGGCTCTTCCTGTGGATTTACCTGGGGCTCTTCTGCTTCTGGTTCATTTCCATTTTCTGGAACATCGCTGTCCTTTCGCTCTTTTGCTTCTGGTGCCTGACTCTGAGCACTGCTTCCGCCATCATCCGTCGGTGCAGCCGCACTAACGTTAAGGATAAACTCTGCCGCTGCGCTTCTTCCCATATATTCCACTGTATAGGTGATTGTATAAGTACCTGCTTCTGTGAATTTTACCTTTCCATCTGCACCGACTGCCGGAACATTTACAATATTCTGTCCACTTTCATTTTTACCGGTAATCACTGCCTTTATTACATTTGCTGGTACAGAACTCTGTCCCAAAGAAGCTGTAACTCCGTCATATACAGCATAGTCCTCTCCAACCTTGATGTCTTTTGTCTTCTCGTTCGAAATCTCAATTGCCAATTTCCGGTTGTCTTTTACCAGAACACTCATTTCTGCTTGTGCAACGGCTCCGCTATTCTTCGGATTTGCCGCAGTATATACAATCTTATAAGTTCCAGCTTTGTCAAAGATGTACTCTTCTCCAGTAAAGGTGGTCGTAACTCCATCTGGTGTTGTAACGGCAATCTTCAAATTTCCAGTAACATCCGCACCAGACAAGAGAACTGCTTTTACACCGGTTTTCAGATTTAATTTTCCTTCAATTTCCATCTCTTTATTTGCAACACCGCTGATAACAGGAGCTTTGGTATCATTTACCACTACCTTCATCGTTGCCTTTGTGACGTTCTTCTTATTGTTTGGATTGGCAACAGAATATTCCACTGTATAAGTTCCTGTCTTATTGAACTTGTATTTTTTAGATGCTGTCTCGTTCACGGTCACAAATGTATTTGTTCCAGGCACTTTGACTTTCGTTACAATTTTAGAAGTCATATTTGCACCAGACACCAGTTTTGCCGACACTCCGCTTCTCAAGTTCAAAACCTGATTGTATTCCAATGTTTTCTGGCTAAACTTACCTGATAGTTTCGGTTTCTTAGTGTCTTTCACAATAAACGAAGTTACCTTCTTGGCTACCGCTTTCTTATTATTGGGATTCGCCACAGAATATTCTACTTTGTAGGTTCCCAGCTTACTGAATTTGTATTTCTTAATCTTGCTTTCACTGAGCTTTTTATATTTTTTGTCTTTCGGAGCCTTTACCTTAACAGTAATCTTAGAAGTCATATTTTTACCAGATACCAGTTTTGCTTTGATACCGGACTTCAAATTCTGCTTAGAGTTGTACTCTACCGTCTTCTTAGATTTCACTCCGGTAAATTTCGGCGCCTTAGTGTCCTGTACTTTGACTTTGCAGGTCAGCTTTGTAGTCAGCTTATTATTCGGATTCTTGACATAGTAATTAATCTTATATGTTCCCAGTTTTGACAGCTTTAATTTATCTTTCTTATATGTTTTCTCTTTTTTGCTTCCTGGATAAATTACCTTTATCTGAATCTTCTTTGTCAGATTTTTGCCTGTAACATTATAGGCCTTGACATTTTTCTTCAAATTAATGGTAGAGTTATACTCCTTTGTCAGTTTTTTCTTAACTCCCTTGATGGTTGCCTTCTCAGTATCTTTTACCTGATAAGTCACGCTTGCGTAAGCTTCTCTTCCCAGAGCATCGGTGATACCGTATGTAACTTTATATTTTCCTAATTTTTTCGTGTTGACATTTCCATCATGTCTCAGCCAGCCGCTGATATCGTTTCCAAGAGAGTCCCTTGCTACAATTCCTGCATATGGATTGAAGGTCGTTCCATAAGAAATCGTTCTGTTAGCTCCGCTTGTGTCAATGGAAGGTCTTGCCGTATTATAAGGATTGCCCGGCATAGGGTCTGTGGGGTCCCAGCCCTCCTTTGTGTTTGGCACTTTAATCGCCGCTGGTTTACCCAAAGGGTCATTTGCAGAGGAACCATAAATAATATTCACCGTGGTCCCCAGAGGGCAGTTGTCATAAATCCACTTGGCATCTGCCACCGTCAGTCTGACGCATCCATGTGAAGCAGTGGTTCCCAGCTTGTTATACTCCCGATAAGACTGAGATGCGTAATCTCCATTCCGATAGTACCACACAGAATGGAACAGGATGGAACCTGTAATTCGCGTGCAGTATTGTCCATAAGAAGGGCCATCCAGTACATGCCATCTCAATTTCTGCTTCGTATTATATGTTCCCAGAGGAGTAGCCGTTCCCGTAGAACACACAAAGGCACGTTCCGCTGCTCCAGCGCTGTTATACACAGTTACCACATTTGTTCCCTTATTTATCTGCAGCGTATATCCTCCTGCAGCCTGGGCCTCACTGTGTCCGGCTAAAACAGAGACCGCCAAAAGCAGGCAAAACATCAGTGAGATTACAATTTTATTTTTCTTCATTCTCATTTCTCCAACTTAATTCTATCTATAATCTTTCATTACATTCTACAAACATTTTGTTTACATTTCCCTTTATAAACATTCTCCCACAGGACACAAATATCCTGTGGGAGCCTTGGTTTGTATATTATACGACAAGTTCCGCACTCAGGACTCCTCCCAGCTTCGTTGGGTCCCTCCTCAGTGCATATTATAAAGTATTTGCCTCGTCTACGACTTTTTTAATTGCTGCCGCAGCGTCTTCCGGCAATTTATTGAATCCGCCTTCTGCCTCGTTCAGATTCTCTACATAATTCAATCTATCCTGCATACGTGCTTTTAACTGTTCAATGTAGCCTTTGTCGGATAAATCAGGAACGAATCCTTCCCATTCAAAGATTTCAATGTCAGAGAATGGTCCCCATGGTTTAAAGTCAGCTTTCTTCTCAACGATAGCTTCCAATACACCCAGAGTATCCTTCGGCTGAACTTTTTTGCCCATAAACTCGCCAGTGTTGATAATATAGCAGTCTACATTCTTAGACTCTACGAGAGCTTTGAATTTCTCATAGTCATTTACCAGTGGATAAGTTCTGAATGGGTTTGCATAA